>JAXDGQ010000083.1:0-16828 GCA_034664965.1 Solirubrobacteraceae bacterium
GGCTCGGGCACATCGACCAACACCAACGCGAACGAGGTCATCGCCAGGCTCGCCGGCCAGGGCACGCACGCCAACGACCACGTCAACATGGGCCAGTCCTCCAACGACGTGTTTCCCTCGGCCGTGCACCTCGCCGCCCTCGACGTCGCCCAGAACGAGCTGCTGCCGGCGCTCGAGCAGCTCCAACGCTCCTTCGCGCGCAAGGCCAAGAGCTTTCAGAACGTCGTCAAGTCCGGGCGCACGCACCTGATGGACGCGGTGCCGGTGACGCTCGGCCAGGAGTTCGGCGGCTACGCCGCGCAGATCGCGCTCGGCGCAGAGCGCGTGCAGGCGGCGCTGGTCCACGTCGGCCAGATCCCCCTCGGCGGCACCGCCACCGGCACCGGGCTGAACACGCACCCGCGCTTCGCCGAGAAGGTCCGCGCTCGCCTGAAGAAGGAATCTCACCTCAAGCAGATCGCGCCGCCGCTGGACCCCTTCGAGGCGCAGGCCAACCGCGACGCGCTCGTCGAGCTGTCCGGTGCGCTGAAGGTGATCGCCGTGTCGCTGACCAAGATCGCCGGCGATCTCGCGCTGATGGGCTCCGGACCGCGCGCGGGCATCGGCGAGCTGCTGCTGCCCGAGCTGCAGAAGGGCTCGTCGATCATGCCCGGCAAGGTCAACCCGGTGATCTGCGAGGTCGTCCTGCAGGTCTCCGCGCAGGTGATCGGCAACGACACCGCGATCACCATCGGCGGCATGCAAGGCCAGTTCGAGCTGAACGTGCGCATCCCGCTGATCGCGCGCAACCTGCTCGAATCGCTGCGCCTGCTGTCCTCGACCGCGCGCGTGTTCGCGGAGAAGTGCGTCGACGGCATCGAGGCCAACAAGGCAGGCACCAAGGCCTCCGCGGGCGCGACGCTCGCCGTTGCCACCGCGCTCAACGGCGCGATCGGCTATGACAAGGGCACGGTCATCGTGCAGAAGGCCACCGCCTCCGGGCGCCCGCTGCGCGAGGTCGCGCTCGAGGAGGGCGTCGATGCCAAGCTCTACGACAAGACCATCGACCTGCGCAAGATCGCGCGCGGGAACCGCGGCTAGCGCGGCGATGCGCGTGCGCGCGATCACGACGCTGCTCGCGGCCCCGATCGCCGTGCTCGCCCTCCTCGCCGCGCCGAGCGCCGCCGCGCCGCCCGGCGTCGTGCCCGCCAAGCCGACCGCGCCCGCGCCGACCGCGCCCGCGCCGACCGCCCCGCCCGGGGCGCCGCATTCGGTCTGCCCGGCCGGCGCCGAGGTGCTCGCCAACACCGCCGGAGCGGTCGCCCAGCGGATCTACGCCGGCGAGGTGCACAGCTCGGCGACGGACTCCGACAAACACCAGATCGAAAGCGACGGCCCGCTGCTCAGCGCGATGCAGAGCGGCGACCGCGCCGCGATCCGTGCGGCCGTGCACAGGCTCGTCTACTCGCACACGCACATCGTGCGCCTGCGCGTCAGCCGCGGCTCAGAACTGCTCGACGACGAAGGCGGTCCATACATCCTCGCGCCGGTCAGCGGCAGGCTGCGTCTGCACGGCAAGGAGATCGGGCACTTCGTCTTCTCCGTGCAGGACGACCTCGGCTACGTCAAGCTCGTCACCCGCTTCATCGGCGCGCCGCTCGTCCTGCGCACGGATGCGGGCAACGTGCCCGTCGGAGGGCTGCTCAGCCCGGGTCCGGCGAGCATTCCCGACCGCGGCCCCGTCGATTATCGCGGCGTCCACTATCAGGCCTACTCGTTCAAGGCCGAGGCCTATCCCAGCGGGCGCCTGCGCGCGTCGCTGCTGCTGCCGATCACCAGCTCGCTGGCGAGTAAGAGCTGCGGCGAGATCGAGACGGCCGAGCTCGGCCTGGTCGCGCAGCGCATCTCGCGCCGCTTCAAGCTCTCGCCGTCGGCCTTCCCGCCGTACATCAGGCTGGTGCGCACGCTCACCAACGCGCTCGTCTACGTGCGCGCGGGCTCGCGCACGCTCGCCGGGAGCACCCACGCCCCGCCCGCCAGGCTGCCGGCCGCCGGCACGCTGCGCTTCCACGGCACCAACTACGGGGTCTTCTCGTTCGCGGCACCGGCGTCGGGCGGGCAGGTGCGCGTGCACGTGCTGGTGGCCGCTCACTGAGGAGCTGATGTGACGCTCTCAGCCTCCTCGCCGCCGGTCGCCTTCGAGGACGTCGAGAGCGCGATCGCCGCCCTGCGCACCCAGGGCCTGCGCGTGACGATGGCCAGGCGCCTGATCCTGCAGGCCCTGTTCAGCGCCGCCGGCCCGCTCGCGGCGGAGGCGATCGTGCGCGCGGCCGGCGCAGGCGACGGCGCGCTGGACGCGGCGTCGGTCTATCGCAACCTCGAGGCCTTCGAGCAGGCCGGGATCGTTCGCCACGTGCACCTCGGCCACGGTCCCGGGCTGTATGCGCTCGTCGGCGAGGGCGAGCGCGAGTACCTCTACTGCGAACGCTGCGGCAGCGCACGCGCGGTCAGCACCGACGAGCTGGACGAGGTGCGCGAGCTCGTCGCCGCCCGCTTCGGCTACAGCGCGCGGTTTACCCACTTTCCGATCGTCGGGCTGTGCGCGGACTGCCTCGCGCTCGGCGCCGCAGGCGCGCTGCACGGACCAGTCGCGCCAGCCCGCCCGCCCGGCTAACTGCGATTCGTTTGCAATAGCGACTCGGGGGTAGTAGGAATCTCACAGCGCCGTGCACCAGCGGCGCGCAGCGAGCGGATGGAGGCGGCGTGAGCGCAGCATCGACGGCCGGCGGGCGCGCAGAGGGTGCCAAGCCCTGCGGCCGGCGGCGGCTGCTGTACGCATTGCGCGCGCTCGACGCCGGGCAGCGCCGGACGCTCGCATGGATGGCGCTCGTCGTGCTCGCCCTGCACGTCGCCGGCTTTCTCATGCTGATCCTGCTCGCCGCGCCCGCGCACCCGCACCTCGGAGGCGCCGGGGCCCTGACGATCGGCATCGGCCTGACCGCGTACACCCTCGGCCTGCGTCACGCCTTCGACGCCGACCACATCTCGGCGATCGACAACACCACGCGCAAGCTGATGGCCGAAGGCAAGCGCCCGCTGAGCGTCGGCTTCTGGTTCTCGCTCGGGCACTCGACGATCGTCTTCGCCCTCGCCTTCCTGCTGGCGATCGGCGTCAAATCGCTGTCCGGCCCTGTCAGGAACGACCACTCCGGCCTGCATCAGGTGACCGGTTGGATCGGAACGCTCGTCTCCGGCAGCTTCCTCTATGTGATCGCCGCGCTGAACCTGGTGATCCTGGTCGGCGTCGTCAAGCTGTTCGCCGGGATGCGCCGCGGCGCCTACGACGAGCAGCAGCTCGAAGCGCAGCTGGACAGCCGCGGCCTGATGAGCCGCTTCTTCGGGCGCATGACCAGGGCCGTCGAGGAGCCGCGCCAGATCTACCCCGTCGGCGTCCTCTTCGGCCTCGGCTTCGACACGGCCAGCGAGGTCGCGCTGCTCGTGCTCGCCGGCGGCGCCGCCGGGGCGCAGCTGCCGTGGTACGCGATCCTCTGCCTGCCGATCCTGTTCGCCGCGGGCATGAGCCTGATGGACTCGATCGACGGCTCGTTCATGAACTTCGCCTACGGCTGGGCGTTCTCCAAGCCCGTCAGGAAGGTCTACTACAACCTCGCGATCACCGGGCTGTCGGTCGCCGTGGCTTTGGTGGTGGGCACGATCGAGCTCGGCGGCCTGGTCGCCGAACGGCTCGCGCTGTCGGGCTCCTTCTGGGCCTGGTGGGAGGGCATCGACCTCAACGTGCTCGGCTTGGTGATCGCAGCGATGTTCGTGCTCACGTGGGCGGTCGCGCTTGCCGTGTGGCGCTTTTGCCGTATCGAGGAACGATGGGGCGCCACGCTCGGGAAGTGATCCAGCGTGGCGCGCCGGGATTTTTCCGACCCGGCGTTACGGAACGCCGTGGGCGGGTATGGTTGAGGGAAGGTCCCGTTTGGAGAGGCAGCTCTAGATGTGCCTAGCGATTCCAGGGCAGGTCGTTGAGGTGGTGGACGAGCACAACAGGCTCGCCAGCGTCGACGTGGCCGGAGTGCGCCGGACCGTCAACATCGGCCTGCTGGACGTCGACGACACATCCGCCCAGGCCGGCGACTGGGTCCTGATCCACGTCGGCTTCGCGCTGTCGAAGATCGACGAGGAGGAGGCGCACGCCACGCTCGCGCTGCTCAAGGAGATGGGCGTGGAGTACGAGCAGGAGCTCGAGGAGCTGAAGGCGAGCGCGATCGAATGACCGGCGAGCCGCCGCGACCGAAGGACCGGGCGTGATCGGGGTCGCGCCATGACCGGGCACTCGGCATGACCGAGTGCGTCGCCGATCACGGTTGCATCACGTGCGGCGACGCAGCGATCCCGATGAGGGTCGCGGAGATCGATCACCGCCGCTGCCTGGCGCTGTGCGAGAGCGCAGCGGGCGAGCGCGAGAGCGTGGAGATCGCGCTCGTGGAGCCCGTGCGGGCCGGCGAGTGGCTGCTGGTGCACGCCGGCACCGCCCTCTCGCGAGCCGCCGAGCAGGAGCTGCCGGCCGCCTCGACGGAGCTCGTCGCATGAAGTTCGTCGACGAGTTCCGCGACGCCGAGCTCGGCCGCGCGGTCGCCGGCGAAATCCTCGCCGTCGTCGAGCCGGGGCGCCACTACAAGATCATGGAGGTCTGCGGCGGGCACACGCACTCGATCTACAAGTACGGCGTCGACGACCTGCTGCCGTCGAACGTCGAGCTGGTCCACGGCCCCGGCTGCCCCGTCTGCGTGATCCCGATGGGGCGCGTCGACGACGGCATCGCGCTGGCGAACGAGCCCGGCGTGATCTTCACCTGCTTCGGCGACATGGTGCGCGTCCCCGGGTCCAGCCAGACGCTGCTCGACGCCAAGGCGCAGGGAGCCGACGTGCGCATCGTCTACTCGCCGCTGGACGCCCTGCGCATCGCCAAGCAGAACCCCGAGCGCGAGGTGGTGTTCTTCGCGATCGGCTTTGAGACGACAGCGCCGTCGACGGCGCTGACGCTGCGCCGCGCCAAGGCCGAGAACGTCAAGAACTTCTCCGTGATGTGCTCGCACGTGACGATCGTCCCGCCGCTGCGCGCCCTGCTGGAGTCGCCCGACCTGCGCCTCGACGGCTTCATCGGGCCCGGCCACGTGGCCACGGTCGTCGGCGCACGGCCCTTCCAGTTTCTGCCCGACCAGTACGGCAAGCCCGTGGCGATCTCCGGCTTTGAGCCGCTGGACCTCCTGCAGTCGGTGCTGATGGTGCTGCGCCAGCTCGCCGACGGCCGCGCCGAGGTCGAGAACCAGTACGCGCGGGTGGTGCCCTGGGAGGGCAACCTGCGCGCGCTGGAGATCATGGACGAGGTCTTCTCGCTGCGGGCGCACTTCGAGTGGCGCGGGCTGGGCTTCATCTCCCAGAGCGCCCTGCGGCTGTCCGACGACTACGCCGAGTGGGACGCCGAGCTGCGCTTCTCGGTGCCCGGTGTGCGCGTCGCCGATCCCAAGGCTTGCCAGTGCGGCGAGGTGCTCAAGGGCGTGATCAAGCCGTGGGAGTGCAAGGTGTTCGGCACCGCCTGCACGCCGGAGCGGCCGATCGGTACGTGCATGGTCAGCCCCGAGGGTGCCTGCGCGGCCTACTACAACTACGGGCGCTTCGCCCGTGAACGCGAGGTGGCCTGATGGCCGAGCTCGTCTCCGACCGCGAGTCGCGGATCCTTCAGATCATCGAGACGGCGCGCGCCAAGCGGCCGAAGTTCCGCGACTCCCACATCACGATGTCCCACGGCGCCGGTGGCAAGGCGACCACGTCGCTGATCGAAGGGCTGTTCGCCCCGGCCTTCGACTCGCCGGCGCTCGACGCGATGGCCGACGCCGGCGCGGTGAGCCTCGAGGGTGTCGACCTCGCGCTGACGACCGACTCGTTCGTCGTCAAGCCGCTGCGCTTCCCCGGCGGCTCGATCGGCGAGCTCGCCGTCAACGGGACGGTCAACGACGTGGCGATGGCCGGCGCGCGGCCGCTCGCGCTGACGCTCTCGCTCGTGCTCGAGGAGGGACTGCCCGCCGAGACGCTGCGCGCCGAGGTGGAGGCGATCGCGGCGGCGGCGCGCGAGGCCGAGGTGGAAATCGTCGCCGGCGACACGAAGGTCGTCGAACGCGGCCACGCCGACGGCATGTACATCTGCACGACCGGTCTCGGCCGGCGCGATCCGCGGGCCGTGCTCGCGCCCGACCTGCTGCGCCCCGGCGACCGCATCCTGCTGTCGGGCACGATCGGCGAGCACGGCACGGCGATCATGCTCGCCCGCGGCGAGCTCGGGCTGGAGGCGGACATCGAATCCGACACGCGCCCGCTGTGGCCCGCGGTCGACGGGCTGCTCGACGCCGCCGGGCCGGGCCTGCGCTGCCTGCGCGACGCCACGCGCGGCGGGGTGGCCTCGGTGCTCAACGAGCTCGCGCGCGCCTCCGGCGTGGCGATGGTCGTGCGCGAGGCCGACGTGCCGGTGCAGGGCGCCGTGGCCGGCGCCGCGGAGATCCTCGGGATCGATCCGATGTACGTGGCCAACGAGGGGAAGTTCGTCGCCTTCGTCGCGCCCGAGCACGCCGAGCGCGCCCTGGCCGCGCTGCGCAGCGCGCCGGGTGGCGAAGGCGCGGCGGAGATCGGCGAGGTCAAGACCGAGCCGCCCGGGATGGTGCTCGTCGAGACGGCCTTCGGCGGGCGCCGCGTGATGGACCAGCTCGTCGGCGACCCGCTGCCGAGGATCTGCTGATGCACGAGCTCTCGATCGCGCAGGCCGTCGTCGACGTCGCCACGCGCCACGCCAGGGGGCGCCGGGTGCTGAAGGTCGAGGTCCGCGTCGGCCATCTGCGCCAGGTCGTCCCAGACTCGCTGGACTTCGCCTTCGCGCTGCTGACCCCGGGCACGGCGCTGGACGGCTGCGCGCTTGAGATCACGCACGTGCCGGCCGCCGGGCGCTGTCGGTCATGCGGCGCGCACAGCGCGCTTGAGGACTTCCCGCTGCGCTGTGTGCGCTGCGAAGGACTGGATATGGAAGTGACTGCGGGCGAGGAGCTGCTGGTCGACGCGCTCGAGCTCGAGGAGGAACCGCTGATCAACGAAAGGGTGGGACATGGCAGCCACGTTTGAAGCCAAACCGTCGGGCGTCGAGGAGGTGCACATTCTGTGGATCTCCGAGGGCATGAGCTGCGACGGCGACTCGGTGTCGATCACCGCGGCCGGGCAGCCGGGGATCGAGGATGTGCTGCTCGGCGCGATCCCGGGGCTGCCGAAGGTCCATCTGCACAACAAAGTCCTCTCGCCGACGCTCGGCGGCGAGGAGTTCCTGGCGCCGTTCCGTGCGGCCGTGCGCGACGAGCTCGGCGCACCCTACGTGCTCGTGATCGAGGGATCGATTCCCAACGAGAACATCAACGGGGACGGCTACTGGACGTCCTTCGGCAACGACGAGGCCACCGGCGAACCGCTCAACCTCAACTACTGGCTCGATCGCCTCGCGCCGAAAGCCTGGGGCGTGATCGCGATCGGCACGTGCGCCACCTACGGCGGCATCCACGCGATGGCCGGCAACCCCACGGGCTGCATGGGGCTGGCCGACTACCTCGGCTGGGACTTCCGCTCGGCCGCCGGGCTGCCGATCGTCAACGTGCCCGGCTGCCCGGTGCAGCCGGAGAACTTCATGGAGACGCTCGTCTGGCTGCTCTACCAGGCCGCCGGCCTGGCGCCGACGATCCCCCTCGACGAGGCCCTGCGCCCGCAGTGGATCTTCGGTAAGACCGTGCACGAGGGCTGTGACCGCGCCGGCTACTACGAGCAGGGCGACTTCGCCAAGGACTACAACTCGCCCAAGTGCCTGGTCAAGGTCGGCTGCTGGGGGCCGGTGGTCAACTGCAACGTGCCCAAGCGCGGCTGGATGGCGGGTATCGGCGGCTGCCCGAACGTGGGCGGCATCTGCATCGGCTGCACGATGCCCGGCTTCCCGGACAAGTTCATGCCGTTCATGGACGCACCTCCAGGCGGCACCGTGTCGGCTGGAATCGGCAGCGTGTACGGGCCGGTGATGCGAAAGCTGCGCGGCATCACCAACCACACGCTCAACAAGGAGACCAAGTGGCGGCACAACGGTCGTGAGCTGACGACCGGTTACGAACCCCGCTGGGGCAACTAGAGAGAGGGAGGAGACTGAGATGGCCGTCACACGTGAGCGCGTCCAGCCGGAGGCCGGCAAGCTCGTAGACATGTCGTGGGACCCGATCACCCGCATCGTCGGGAACCTCGGGATCTACACGAAGATCGACTTCGAGAACCGGCAGGTGGCGACGTGCAAATCGACGTCCTCGATGTTCCGGGGCTACTCGGTGTTCATGAAGGGCAAGGATCCGCGCGACGCGCACTTCATCACCAGCCGCATCTGCGGCATCTGCGGGGACAACCACGCGGTCTGCTCGTGCTACGCGCAGCAGATGGCCTACGGCGTCAAGCCGCCGCCGCTCGGCGAGTGGATAGTCAACCTGGGCGAGGCGGCCGAGTACATCTTCGATCACATCATCTTCCAGGACAACCTCGTCTTCGTCGACTTCTGCGAGCAGATGGTTCGCGCGACCAACCCGAAGGTGTTCGACAAGGCCGAGAAGACCGACGCGCCGGGAGCCAACATCCACGGCTACGGCACGATCGCCGACATCATGCGCTCCTACAACCCGTTCACGGGTGAGACGTACAAGGAGGCGCTGCACATGAGCCGCATCGGGCGCGAGATGATCTGCCTGATGGAGGGGCGCCACGTCCATCCCTCGACGATCTATCCCGGCGGCGTCGGCACGGTCGCCACGCCGACGCTGTTCACCGACTACCTGTCTCGGCTGCTGCGCTGCTTTGACTTCATCAAGTCGGCGGTGGCGATGAACGACGACGTGTTCGACTTCTTCTACGACGCGATCCCCGGCTATGAGGAGGTCGGGCGCCGGCGCATCCTGCTCGGCTGCTGGGGGGCCTGGAACAACCCCGACTACGTGGACTACGACTACCGCCACATGGAGGACTGGGGCAACGAGATGTTCGTCACCCCCGGCGTCGTCGTCGACGGCGAGCTCGTCACGACCAACCTCGTCGACATCAACCTCGGCATCCGCATCCTGCTCGGCTCCTCCTACTACGAGGACTGGACCAACGAGGAGACCTTCGTGGCGCGCGACCCGCTGGGCAACCCGGTCGACAAGCACCACCCGTGGAATCAGACGACGATCCCCAAGCCGCAGAAGCGCGAACTGGACGGCGGCAAGTACTCGTGGGTGATGAGCCCGCGCTGGTTCGACAAGCGCACCGGCGACCACCTCGCGCTGGACACCGGAGGCGGCGCCCTGGCGCGGCTGTGGGCGACGGCGCTCGCCAACAAGGTCGACACGCCGTACGTCAAAGCGACCGGCAAAAGCGTGCTGATCAACCTGCCGCAGACGCCGAACACGCCCGAACAGACGCTCGAGTGGAAGATCCCGAAGTGGTCCAACGCGATCGAGCGCGACCGCGCGCGCATCTACTTCGTCGCCTACTCGGCGGCGATGGCGATGCACTTCCTCGACCGCGCGATGACCGAGCTGCGCTCCGGGCGCACGAAGGTGTTCGAGGACTTCGACGTCCCCGACGAGGCGATCGGCTGCGGCTTCCACGAGGCCGTGCGCGGCGTGCTCTCCCACCACCTGGTCATCCGCGAGGGCAAGATCGCCAACTACCACCCCTACCCGCCGACGCCGTGGAACGGCTCGCCGACCGACTCCTTCGGGACTCCCGGGCCCTACGAGGACGCCGTCATGGGCCAGCCGATCTTCGAGGAAAACTCCCAGGAGGACTTCCGCGGGATCGACATCATGCGCGCCGTGCGCTCGTTCGACCCGTGCCTGCCGTGCGGCGTGCACATGTACCTGGGCAACGGCAGGACGCTCAAGCAGGTGCACTCGCCGATGTTCGGCGAGCAGCACGGTTAGGGCGGGCGTCGTGACGGATACGGCACAGCTACCGGGCGCCCTGCCGATGGCGGGGGTCGCGCCCATGCCGGACCCGGCTGGGCTGTCGTCATCGGCCTCGGCCTCGGCGCCGCTCGCACGCGCGCAGGCCGAGGATGCGTCATCGGACGCGCGCACGCAGGACGGGCGCGAGCGCGTGGCGCGCGTGGAGGCGCTGCTGGAGGCACTGGAAGGCCTCCCCGACGAAGCGGCGCGCGCGACGGCGATGGACGCCGCGCAGGCGCTGCTGGACATGTACGGCGAGGGCCTGGAGCGGATCGTCGAGGTGCTGGCGGCGCACGACGACGGCACGCTGGCGCGCGAGCTCGGCGACGACGAGCTGGTGTCGCACCTGCTGCTGCTGCACGGCCTGCATCCGGTGCCGGTGCAGGAGCGCGTCGCAGATGCGCTGCAGGGCGTGCTCCCGTACCTGGAATCGCACGGCGGCAACGTGCAGCTCCTGAGCGTCGAGCAGGGCGTGGTGCATCTGCGTCTGGAGGGCAGCTGCTCGGGCTGCCCGTCGTCGTCGATGACGCTCAAGCTGGCGATCGAGGATGCGATCTTCAAGGCCGCCCCCGACGTGGAGGAGGTACGCGCCGAGGGCGCGGTCGAGCCCGCCCCGGCGCCCTCCGGGCTGCTGCAGATCGAGACGGTCAAGGCGGCGCCGTCGGTTTCCCCCGGCGCCTGGGCGATGGCCGGCGGGATGCCGCAGCTCTCCGGCGGCGGCGTGCTGCTCAAGGAGGTCTCCGGCGAGCCGGTGCTGTTCCTGCGCCCGAGCGAGCGCGTCTACGCCTACCGCCCGGGATGTCCGGGCTGCGGTGGGTCGCTGGCGCAGGCGAGCCTGCGCGCGAACGAGCTGACGTGCCCGGGCTGCGCCAAGCGCTACGACGTGCTGCGCGCCGGGCGCTGCTTGGACTCGCCGCAGCTGCACCTGGAGCCGGTGCCGCTGCTGGTCGACGACGCCGGCCTGGTCAAGGTCGCGCTCGGGGCGGCGGTGTGAGCGTGGCCGCCCCGCCGGGCACGCTGGCAGCGTCGCGGCTGGGCAGGCTGGCACAGCGCCAGCCCGCCGAACAGGCGTCGTCGCCGGTCGCCGGGCCCGACGCAGAGGAGCACTGCGAGCTGTGCAGCGCCCCGATCCCGGCCGTCCACAGGCACATGCTCGAGCTGTCCTCGCGCGAGCTCGTGTGCGCGTGCCGCCCCTGCTCGGTGCTGTTCGACCGCGAGGGCGCGGGCGGCGGGCACTACAAGCTGGTGCCCGAGCGGCGCCTGCGCCTGGACGACTTCGCGATCGACGACGCGGCCTGGGAGGAGCTGCGCATACCGGTGGACATGGCCTTCTTCTTTCACTCCAGCGCCGCCGAGCGCGTGCTCGCGTACTACCCCGGTCCGATGGGACCGACCGAGTCCCAGCTGCAGCTCAGCGCCTGGCAGGAGATCGAGCGTGCCAACCCGCTGCTGGGCGGGCTGGAGGCAGACGTCGAGGCGCTCCTGGTCAACCGCGTCGGCGACGAGCCCGGCCACTGGCTGGTCGGGCTCGACGAGTGCTACAGCCTCGTCGGGCTGATCCGGACACACTGGAAGGGCCTGTCCGGCGGCAAGCAGGTCTGGCAGGAGATCGAGCGCTTCTTCGCCGACCTGGACGGTCGCGCGCGCAGCGCGACACGACCGTCGCGCACGGCGCGACAGAAGGGAGCATGACCATGGCCGACGTCAACACCGGACGCCCGTTCACGGGCATCGACACGCCCACGCACGTCAAGGGCATCAGCGAGGGCAACGCGCGTGGCAACTACGAGAAGATGCCCGGCCACAACCCCGACGGCACGTCCACGGCGCGCCGGTCGACCGGGATCCGGCCCGAGGGCGAGGAACCGATCGACCCGAGCATGCCAAACCTGCCCCCGGCCTAGGGCGCGGATGCCGGCCCAGCCCCAGTCGATCGGCCCGTTCGCCGGCGTCATCCCGCAGCTGTCCTTCGCGGTCGCCGGCGCAGAGCCCGAGCGTCACTCGGCGGCGCCGACGCTCAACTTCGCGCTGCGCATCGAGCGCGACGGAGGCGGTCCCGTGCGCTCGATCCTGCTCGACACGCAGATCCAGATCGCCGCGCGGCGCCGCCCCTACGGCGAATCCGAGCAGGCGGCGCTGGTCGAGCTGTTCGGCACGCCCGAGCGCTGGGGCACGACGCTGCGAACGCTGCTGTGGACGCGCTCGACGCTCGTCGTCCCGCCGTTCACCGACGCGACCGAGATCGACATCCCGGTCGCCTGCTCCTATGACCTGGAGGCCAGCGCGCCGAACTACCTCTCCGGGCTGCAGGACGGCGAGGTGCCACTGGAGTTCCTGTTCTCCGGTTCGCTGTTCTACACGGCCGACGGCGGCATGCTGCAGACGGCGCGCATCTCCTGGGACCGCGAGGCCGAGTACCGGCTGCCCGTGAGCGTGTGGCGCGACGCGATGGACCGTCACTTCCCCGGGGCCGCCTGGCTGCGCCTCGGCCGCCCCGCGTTCGACGGCCTGCGCGCATACAAGGCCGAGCACGGGCTGCGCACGCTCGAGGACGCCGTCGACCGACTGCTGGGGCAGCAGCGATGAGCGCTCGCGCGCCGGGCCTGTCAGCCGGCGCTCCGGGCGCCGAGCCCGCCGCGCCGCCAGCCCCCGATGCGCGCGCCGACGCGGTCCGCCGGATCGCCGACGCGGTTCTCTACGAGGGCTATCTGCTGTGGCCGTATCGCAAGTCGGCGCTGAAGAACCAGCAGCGCTTCACCTTCGGCGGCGTGTATCCGCCGGCGTGGGAGCAGGACGCGTCGTCGGTGCAGGCGCAGGTGCTGCTCCAGGGAGCAGAGGATGCCGAGGTCGAGGTTTCCGTGCGCTTCCTGCACGTCGTCCGCCGCCAGGTCCTGCGGATCGACTCCCCGGCGGCGACGCCCGAGCCGGTCGAGGAGCTCACCGCCGGCGGTGAGCGCTTCGTCACCTGGGATGAGGCGGTCGAGCGCGAGCTGGCGCCGGGCCCGATCGACATCCGGGCGGGCGAGCAGCTCGAGCCGATGCAGGGCGGCGCGATCGAGCGCTCGTGGCAGGCGCTGCATGGCGAGATCTCGTTGGCGCGCGAGACGGTCGCGCCCGGGCTGTCGCGGCTGACGGTGCTCGTCTCCAACAGCACCCCGTGGCCGGGCGGTGCGCGCGAGGATGCCCTGCGCCACACGCTGTGCTCGACTCACGTCGTGATGCGCGCCGATGGCGCGCAGTGGGTTTCGTTGACCGACCCGCCCGTCCAGCTGCGCGCTGCGGCGCAGGCCTGTGAGAACTCCGGGCTGTGGCCGGTGCTGGTCGGCGAGCCCGGCGAGCGCAGCACCTTGCTGGCCTCGCCGATCATCCTCTCCGACCATCCGCAGATCGCCCCGGAGAGCCCGGGAGACCTGTTCGACTCCGGCGAGATCGATCAGATGCTCGTGCTGAACATCCTCGCGATGACCGACGAGGAGCGCAGCGCGATGCGCGACTGCGACCCGCGCGCGCGGGAGATACTTCAGCGCACCGAAGCGCTCAGCGAGGAGCAGATCATGCGCTTGAACGGCGCCGTGCGCGAGTTCGGGCTGGTGCGCGAGCGATGATCCACGACCGGCCACCTTGGGAGGAGCTCGAGCGTCGCGGGCCGGACTTCGTCGAGGTGGACGGCACGCAGGTGCGCGCCGGAAGCGTCGTTCGGCTGGCGCCGAGGCAGACCGGCGGGGACATCTTCGAGGTGGCGCTGGCGGGGCGCACCGCGCTCGTGCACGAGGTGCTGCAGGACTACGAGGGACGCATCCAGCTCGCGGTCACGGTGGCCGACGATCCCGGTCAGGATCTCGGCGCGCTGCGCCGTCCGGGGCATCGCTTCTTCTTCGATCCGCAGGAGGTCCAGCCGCTGGACCCCGCGGTTGTGGCCGGGGAGCCGCCGCGCACGCGCGTGCTCGTCGCCGGCATCGGCAACGTGTTCCTCGGCGACGACGGCTGGGGCGTGGCGCTGGCCGGGCGGCTGGCCACCCGCGCGCTCCCGCGCGGGGTCGACGTCGCCGACTTCGGCATCCGCGGCATGGACCTCGCCTACGCGATGCTCGACGGCTACGACGCGGTCGTGTTCCTCGACGCCACCCCGCGCGGAGAGGCGCCGGGGACGCTGTACGTGATCGAGCCCGAGCTCGACGAGATCGAGATGACCGTCGACGCCCACGGCATGGACCCGGTCAAGGTGCTGGCGCTGGCGCGCACGCTCGGCGCGCAGGAGCTGCCGCGCACGCTGGTCGTCGGCTGCGAGCCGCAGACGCGCATGAGCGCCGAGGACGAGCGGATCGTGGCGGAGCTGACCGAGCCGGTGCGCGCTTCCCTTCAGGCGGCCGTGACGCTCGTCGAGGACCTCTTGACGGACCTGACAAACGCAAAGCAAACGGAAGGATCGCCGACATGAGCGACATCACAATCACCAGGTCGATGCAGGCGGGGCTGCTGCTGGCCATCCTCGCCGCGATCGGGGCGCTCACAGCCGCGCAGCTGCCCGAGCTGCAGCGCTACCTGAAAATGAGGTCGATGTAGCCATGCACCGCGTCAAGGTGAGGGTCGTCGAGGACGCGCTCGACGCCAACAACACGATCGCTCGCGCAAACCGCGAGGACTTCGACCGCGCGGGTGTGACGGTCGTCAACCTGATGAGCGCGCCCGGCGCGGGCAAGACGGCGTTGCTGGAGCGCGCGCTGACCGATCTGGGCGACGTGCGGGCGGCCGTGCTGGAGGGCGACGTGGAGGGCTCGCTGGACGCCGAGCGCCTGGCCTCGCTGCACGTGCCGGTCGTCCAGCTGAACACGGGCGCGGGTTTCGGCGGCGAGTGCCACCTCGACGCGAACATGGTCCGGTCCTCGCTCGGCTCGCTGCCGCTGAACGACATCGACCTGCTGATCATCGAGAACGTCGGCAACCTGGTCTGTCCGGCGGAGTTCCGTGTCGGCGAGGACGCGCGCGCGATGGTCTGCTCGGTGGCCGAGGGCGAGGACAAGCCGCTGAAGTACCCGCTGATGTTCCGCGCTTGCGAGCTGGCGGTGGTCAACAAGATCGACCTGCTCGAGCACACCGACGTCGATCTCGACAAGCTGCTGGCGAACCTGCAGACGGTCCACCCCGGCATCGATCACATGCTGTGCAGCGCGCGCACCGGCGAGGGCGTCGACGCCCTGCGCGACTGGCTGATCGGCAAGGTCGCCTCCGCGGGCGCCGCCGGCGCGGCCGCCGCGCCGGTGGGAGCGGCGCTGGCGTGACACCGGCGCTGGCCTTGGCGGCCGCCGAGCGCCGGCGCAGCGCCGGCGAGGGGTTCTTCGCGGCCGAGGCCGAGCCGATCGCGCGCGTGTGCCACCGCATGGCCGAGCGCTTCGCGCGCGGCGGACGGCTGATCGCATTCGGCGAGGGGCCGATCGCCCGCTCGGACGCGCGCCACGTGGCGGTGGAGTTCGTGCACCCGGTGATCGTCGGCAAGCGCGCGCTGCCGGCGCTCGCGCTGACGGCCGAGGGCGGGCCGGTGGACGAGCAGATGCGCCTGCTGGCCGAGGCGCAGGACATCGCGCTGGCCTTCGGCGAGCACCCGCAGACCGTCGCTGCGCTGCGCACCGCGCGCGAGCGGGGCTGTCTGACGCTCGCGACCTCGCGCGTGGGGGCCGAGTGGGAGTTCGTGCCCCGGCGGCTTCCCGGCGGCGAGGACGACGCGTTCGTCGCGCAGGAGCTCTCAGAGACGCTCTACCACGTGCTGTGGGAGCTCGTGCACGTGTTCTTCGAGCACCGCGGGCTGCTGCAGGGGCGCATCGAGCAGATCGTCCACGACACGGGGGCGTCGAGCTTTCTCTACCCCTTCCTGGGCGAGCAGGAGGACGACCTGGAGTCGGTCGTCGCCGATGTGCGCGCGTCGGTGCTCGACAAGGCCGCACAGGCCGGCGAGCTGCGCGCGCAGACGCTGCGCGACGGCGAGCGCGAGCTGCGCGACGCCGCCTCGGCGCTGCGCTCGCGTCTGGATGCCGGCGGGCGGATACTGGCGCTGGGCAACGGCGGCTCGGCGACCGACGCGATGGACGCCGTCGCCGACCTGCGCTTCCCGCCCGCCGCATGGCCGTCGCGCGCGGCGATCGATCTCACGGAGGACCCGGGCATCCTCACGGCGATCGCCAACGACGTCGGGCAGGAGTCGATCTTCTCGCGCCAGGTGATCGCCCACGGCCGCCCGCTCGACGCGCTGCTGGCGTTCTCCACGAGCGGCGGCTCGCCCAACGTGCTCGCGGCGCTCACCGAGGCCCGCCGCCGCGGGCTGCTGACGATCGCCATGGTCGGCTACGACGGTGGGCGGATCGCCGCCGAGGAGCTGGCCGACCACGTGGTGGTCACGCGCTCGGAGCACATCCCGCGGATCCAGGAGGCGCAGGCGAGCGCATGGCACGTGCTGCGCGAGCTGATCGAGCAGCCCGGGTCGGAGTGACCCCTTGGCGGCGACCGTGGAGATCTGCAGGGTACGCGCCCGCGTCGGCGGCACCGTGCAGGGCGTCGGCTTTCGCCCGTTCGTGTACCGGCTCGCGCGGGACCTGGCGCTCGGCGGGTGGGTGCGCAACGACGAGCGCGGAGTCGAGCTGGAGGTCGAGGGCGCGCGCGATGCCGTCGGCGCGTTCCTGACGCGCCTGCGCCCCCAGGCGCCGCCGCGGGCGAACGTCGCGGACGTGTCCGGGCAGCCGCTGCAGGCCCGCGGCGCGCGGGGCTTACAGATCGTCGCGAGCACGGGGCCCCGAGGCGACGCCGAC
>JAXDGQ010000084.1:0-3000 GCA_034664965.1 Solirubrobacteraceae bacterium
AGAAGTTCTTCCAGGAGTCGGCCGCGCGGACCGCGACGCCTGGCGTCGCCACCGGTCTCGCCGTCACAGGCGCCGGTGGAGACGTGCTGTTCGTCGAGGCCACGGCCATGAAGAGCGGCAGCTCCGGTGCTAGCAACCTGGTGCTGACCGGTCAGCTCGGCGACGTGATGAAGGAGTCGGCCAAGATCGCCCTCTCCTACGTGCGCGGACACGCCGAGGAGCTCGGCATCGACGAGCACGCCTTCGAGAACAAGGAGTTCCACGTGCACGTGCCGGCCGGCGCAATCCCGAAGGACGGCCCGAGCGCAGGCGTGACGATGGTCACCGCCCTGGCCTCGCTGCTGTCCGGGCGCCCGGTCAAGCACACGGTCGGCATGACCGGCGAGGTCACGCTGCAGGGCCGCGTGCTGCCGATCGGCGGCTTCAAGCAGAAGGCGCTCGCCGCCAATGCAGCCGGCCTGACCGACGTGGTCCTGCCGGAGCGCAACCGCGGTGACCTGGACGAGATCCCCGAGGAGGTTCGCAATCAGATGAGCTTCCACCCGGTCATGACCGTCCAGGAGGTGCTCGACCGCGCACTGGAGCCTGCACGCGATGTCGCGCACGTCTCCTAGGTGCAAGCCCGTTCCAGCGGAGGTCCGTCAGTCGGCGGACCTCCTGGAGCGGCGCTGGCAGCTGTCGATCATCTATGCGGCGCTCACCGGCGCGCTGCGCTTCAACGAGTTCGCCGAGGCGGTCGCAGGAATTTCTCCAAGGATGCTCTCCGAGCGCCTGCGCGACCTCGAGGCCGCCGGCCTCGTCCAGCGGACGGTCATCCCCTCCAGCCCGCCCACCGTCGAGTACCGCCTGACCGAGCGCGGCCGGCGGCTTGGCCCGATCATCGACGCGATGCGCGCCTACGCAGGCGAGCCCGTCGGCTGAGGCACCTCCCCCGTGTCCCGCCAGTCGATGTCCGAGCTGGCACCGACGAGCTGACCGCCCGGGCAGTGCTCGGCGCGGATCTCCTCGCGCTTGGGGTTGCGGATTCCCGCCGCGCCCACCAGGCCGCCGAGCGCCACCAGCAGCGCCGCGATCATCATGCCCATGTGGAAGCTGTGCAGCGACGCCTTTTCAGCGGCGTCCGTCACCGCGTGCGCCTGCGCCGGGGGAAGGCCGTGAACGCTCGGCCGCCCCAGGGGCAGGCGCTTGGCTTCCGCGACCGCGGCGCGCGCCGGCGGTCCGAGTGCCGTGCCTGAGAGGCGCTGGTCCATCGAGGAGGCGAACGACGTGGCGATCGCCGCACCGACGGCCGCCGTCCCCAACAGGCCGGCCACGCGCGCGATCGCGTTGTTCACGCCCGAGGCGATGCCCGCCTCCTTCTCCGAGCCCGCCAGCACGGCCGCAGTCAGCGGCGCGACGGTCATCGACAGGCCGAGCGAGAA
Source organism: Solirubrobacteraceae bacterium (assembly GCA_034664965.1). Lineage (GTDB taxonomy): Bacteria > Actinomycetota > Thermoleophilia > Solirubrobacterales > Solirubrobacteraceae > Palsa-744. The sequence goes on from JAXDGQ010000084.1 coordinate 1,422, forward strand.
GACCAACAGCGGCGGCAGCACTTCTGAGACGTAGTCCGCCTTCAGGCCGGTCGTCTGAAACAGCAGCAGGCCGGCGGCGGCGACCAGCGGCCCGGCGCCCATGAAGAAGCGCGGACCGAAGCGATCGGCGAGCGCACCGAAGCGCCGCGACAGGAAGAACATCATCACCGTCGCCGGCAGCGTCGCCAGGCCGCTGTTCAGCGGCGAGTAGCCGCCGATCTGCTGCAGGAACAAGACAAGGAAGAAGAACAGGATCGCCAGCCCCGCATACATCGCAAACGTCTCCACGTTCCCGGCCGAGAAGTTGCGCCGGCGAAAAAGCCCCAACGGCAGCATCGGGTCCTTGGCGCGCGACTCGTAGACGGTGAAGATCACCAGCAGCAGCGCGCCCGCGATCAACGGCCCGTACACGGCCGGGCTCGACCAGCCCAGCCGCGGCTGCTCGATCAGCGCGAACACCGGGCCGCCGAGGCCGAGCGCGCACAACAGCGCCCCCGGGTAGTCGACCTGCCGGCCACCGCGCTCGCGCACCGCGCTCTGCGGGATCACCGACAGGATCAGCCACACGCAGATGGCCGCCAGCGGCACATTGATCAAAAAGATCCAGCGCCACGAGGCGATCGCCAGCAGCTCGCCGCCGGCGAGCGGGCCGAGCACCCCGGCGATCGCCCCCCACGCCGTCCACGTGCCGATCGCGCCACCACGCTCCGACGGCGGGAAGGTGTTGACGATCACCGCCAGCGAGCTCGGCACCAGCAGCGCTCCCGCGACGCCCTGCAGCGCGCGCGCCGCGACCAGCACACCGATCGACGGCGAGGCCGCGCAAAGGACCGACGCGGCGCCGAAGCCCGCCACACCGAGCGCGAACACTTTGCGCTCGCCGTACAGGTCGCCCAACGAGCCGCCCACGAGGATCAGCGATCCGAGCGTCAGCAGGTAGCCGTTGGCCACCCACTGCTGCGCGGCCAGCCCGCCGCCGAGCGCCCGCTGGATCGTCGGCAGCGCGACGTTGACGACCGTTCCATCCAGCAACGCGATCCCGGACCCCAGGATGCAGGCCACCAGCGTCAACCGCTTGACCATCGCATCGCTGCGGGCGGGCATCGGCCCACCGTAGCCGCTCACCGGCGCCCGCGCCGGCTGCTCGTTCGCGCGTCGCAGAGCCGACCTCGCCAGGACGCTGAAACGTATGTCCAGAAACGCTCCAGAGCGCGCCGCGCCCTGCCGAAAGAGAGGACAGTCTGTCGATCGACAGGCGTTCACATGCTGGCAACTGGCGAGCTTGCCACGAGGGGTATGGTGCAACACGATGCAAGATGACAAGCAACTGACCGTCAGGCAGACCGACACCGGCTACTGGGTCGTGCAGAGCGACGGTGAGCAGATCTCCGGCGCCGTCACGCGCCAAGCCGCCGAAGCCGAGCGCGATCTCATGCGCAGGCTGCGCCGGCGCACCGCCACGTTGCGCTCCGCCGCGCCGCGGCGTCCACGTCTCGCGCAGCGCCTGCCGCGCTGAGCCGTGGCGTCATCGCATCTGCGCTCTTTGCGGGAATCCCGCAAAATGGTTGCGTAAGCGTTG
>JAXDGQ010000085.1:0-20744 GCA_034664965.1 Solirubrobacteraceae bacterium
CGCGAACGCGCGGCCGATCGCTTCGGCGAGGTCGCCGTCGATCTGCTCGCCGTACAGGCCGCGAATGTCATACGCCTTGAAGATCTCAGGTGGTGGCCAGGCGCCCATGCGGCTGTCCATCCTATGCTCCCGCGCCGGCCGCGTCCGCGGCGCCGCAGGCGGCGCCTGCAAGCCGGGGATTCGTAGACTTGGGTGCATGTCAGGACATTCCAAGTGGGCGAGCATCAAGCACAAGAAGGCGATAGTGGACTCGCGACGCGGCAAGCACTTCTCCAAGCTCACGCGCGCGATCATGGTGGCCGCGCGCGACGGCGGTGGCGATCCCGCCGGCAATCCCGCGCTCGAGCTGGCGATCCGCAAGGCCAGGGAAGCGTCGATGCCCAAGGACAACATGGAGCGCGCCATCGCAAAGGGGACCGGCGAGGGCGGCGAGGCCGACGCGATCGAGACGGTGCTCTACGAGGGATACGGTCCGGGTGGCGTGGCGCTGCTGGTCGAGGCGATGACCGAGAACCGCAACCGCACGGGCGCCGAGGTGCGCCACGCCTTCTCCAAGCACGGAGGCAGCCTCGGCGAGCCAGGCTCGGTGGCCTACCTGTTCGACAAGAAGGGCACGATCGTCATCGACGCGACGCGCTACTCCGAAGACGACCTGCTGCCGGCGGTGGAGGCCGGCGCGGAGGACATCTCAGCCGACGAGGGCGTGTTCGAGGTGATCTCCGAGCCCGCGGAGTTCACGGCCGTACGCCACGCGCTGGAGGCTGCCGGCGTGGAGATGGACAGCGCCGAGATGGCCTACCGGCCGTCCAGCCTGGTTGCAGTCGACGAGAGCCGCGCAGGCACGCTGATGCGCCTGATCGAGGCGCTGGAAGAGAGCGACGACGTCGAAGCGGTGCACGCCAACTTCGACGCGCCCGCCGACGTTCTGGAACGCGTGGCGGGCTAGCTCGGGCCTTCTGGCGGCATGTGCCGCGCGCGATACAGCGGCACCTGCCCGCGAATCCCGCGCAGGTGCCGCTCGCCGGCGAAGGACCACTGATAAGGGCCGTCGATCGACTCGCGCAACTCGCCCTCGACGAGCAGGCTGCCCGGTCGCGCGACGGAGGTGATGCGGCTGGCCAGATTCACGGGCCGGCCGAACCAGTCGCCCGCGCGCGACAGCGCCTGGCCCATCGCCGCGCCCGCACGCAGCTGCGGAAAGTCCTCGCCCTCGCTCTCGGCGGCATCGATCAGGCTCAGCGCGGCGTCGAGCAGAGGCTCAGGCTCGGGCGAGGCCAGCATCGCCGCGTCGCCGATCGTCTTGACCAGTCGCACCGGGCCGTCGATCGCGTCGCCTGCCAGCGCTTCCAGTCGGACGGCCAGACGTCCGAGCTCGTCGGCCGGGACTTCCTCGCCCAGCCGCGTGAAGCCGACCAGATCGGCAAAGCAAACGGCCACGTCACGCGACCCTGGTAGCTTGCCGCCGCTGCGCTCCATCGCGCTGATCACCTCGCTCTGGGTCGCGTGGCGCAGGTGCAGTGACAGCAAGTTGCTGACGAGCGGGTTGACCAGCGGGTATAGCTGCCCCGCCGCCCGGCCGTACTGCTGCGCGAGCTCCGCTTCGCTCATCCCGGGCTTGAGGATCAGTTTGAGAGGGAGGGCGCGCAGGCTCTCGGCTGCCTGGGAGAGCCCGCGGCCGAGCACGCGCATGAGCTCGAGCAGGTCCTCGTCGGAGATGCCCGCCGCGCGGCCCACGTGGATCATTCGCGTCTGCTCCAGGTCGGCCTCGGTGTAGACGGGGTCGTCGGGATCGGGTATCGGAAGGCCCATCGCGCGGCGGACGCTCACGAGGAAATCGAGCTCGATGCCGCTCATCTGCGCCACCTGCATCGAGGTGTAGCGCTCGCCGCCGACGATCACGCGGTCCGCAGGAAGGAAGATCACCGTGCCGTTGGCCGTGCCTCGCCGCAGCTCCGAAAGCGGCACGTTTTCCGCCGCGAGCTCTTCGAGCAGGGCAAGCCGCTCCTCGCGCTGCTCGCCCTCGAGCCCGTCGAGCAGGCCCTCGGCGGCGAAGTCGATCCGCTCGGCGCTCATGTGCCCCGCAGCGTACGCCAGGCAGGCGTCCGGTGGCGGGCGCAGAATCACCGAGCATGATCGTCCTTGGAATCGACCCCGGCCTGGCCAACACCGGCTATGGCGTGGTGGCGCTGCGCGACGGGCGCCTGGCGGCGCTCGACGGCGGCGTGATCGAGACGCGCTCGGACAGCCCGCAGGAGCGGCGGCTGGCCGACATCCACGAGGAGGTCGATCGGCTGATCGCCACGCACGAGCCTGACGCCGTGGCGCTGGAGGAGCTGTATTTCGGCCAGAACGTGCGCACGGCCTTCGCGGTCGGGCACGCCCGTGGCGTGGTGATGCTCGCGGCCGGCCAGCGCGGGCTGCCGTGCAGCGGCTACACCCCTCAGCAGGTCAAGGGCGCCGTGTGCGGCAACGGACGCGCGGCCAAGGATCAGGTCGCGCGCATGGTGCAAACGCTGCTCTCGCTCGAGCGCGAGCCGCGCCCGGACCACGCCGCCGACGCACTTGCGGTGGCGATCTGCCACGCCAACTGCGCGCCGCTCACGCGCGCGCTCGCGAAGGCCGTCACATGATCTCGCTGCTGCGCGGAGAGATCGCTGTGCGCCGCGCCGACCACGTCGTGATCCTCTGTGACAACGTCGGCTACCGCGCTGCCGTCTCCGCCGAGACGCTGCGCCACGTGCCGCCCGTCGGCGAGCAGGTCACGCTGCACGCCCACCTGATCGTGCGCGACGACGCGCTGGCGCTGTACGGCTTTCACGCCGAACATGAGCGCGACCTGTTCCTGATGCTGCTCTCGGTGCAGGCCGTCGGGCCGAAGGTGGCGCTCGCGGTCCTCTCCGGCGGTCCGCCGCGTGAGCTGATCGCGGCGATCGCCGCCGGCGATGCAGCACGCTTTCAGGCCGTGCCGGGGATCGGCAAGCGCACGGCCGAGCGGATCATCGTCGAGCTGCGCGAGAAGGTCGTCGTACGCGGCGACGGCGAGGCGGCGGACGTGTCGATCCTCGCTTCACGTGTATCGACAGGCCCCGGCGAGGGCGATGCCGGCGCGGGTCGCGGTCTCGCGCGCGCCGGCCTGATCGAGCTCGGCTACTCGCCGGGCGAAGTCGACGGCCTGCTGCTCGACGCCGAGGGCGAGAGCGCCGAGGAGCTGATCGCGCACGCTCTGCGACTGGCGCGGTCGGGATCATGAGCGGCGACACGACCTCGACGACGCCCGAGACGGCGCGCATCCAGACCCCGTACCTGGTCGCCGAGGACGAGCTGGACCGTTCGCTGCGTCCCCGTCGCCTGGACGACTTCATCGGGCAGGAGTCGCTGTGCGATCAGCTGACCGTGGCGATCGAGGCCGCCAGCGCGCGCGGCGACGCGCTCGATCACCTGCTGCTCGCCGGCCCTCCTGGGCTGGGCAAGACCTCGCTGGCACAGATCGTCGCCGCCGAGCTCGACGTGCCGTTCGTGCAGACCGCCGGGCCCGCGCTCGAGCGAAAGGGAGACATCGCCGCGTTTCTCACCGCGCTGGAGCCGCGCAGCGTGTTCTTCGTCGACGAGATCCATCGCCTGCCGCGGACGCTGGAGGAGACCTTCTACCCGGCGATGGAGGATCACCGGCTGCCGATCACCGTCGGCCAGGGCGCCGGGGCGCGCGTCGTCACGCTCGAGCTGCCGCCGTTCACACTCGTCGGCGCGACGACGCGCACCGGCCTGCTGACGACGCCGCTGCGCGATCGCTTCGGCATCCAGGCGCGCCTGGAGCCATATGCGGTGGACGATCTCGCGCAGATCGTGCGCCGCTCGGCGGGCATCCTGGAGATCGAGCTCGACGACGAGGGCGCCGTGGCGATCGCGGCGCGCAGCAGGGGCACGCCACGCGTGGCCAATCGCCTGCTCAAGCGCGTACGCGACTTCGCCGAGGTGCGCATGCAGGGCGTGGTCACCGCGGCGGCGGCCCACGCGGCCCTGAAGATGCTGGAGGTCGACGAGCTGGGCCTGGACAGGCTCGATCGCGAGATCCTGCGCGCGATCTGCGTCAAGTTCGAGGGCGGTCCCGTCGGGCTGTCGACGCTGGCGGTCGCCGTGGGCGAGGAGCAGGACACGATCGAGGACGTCTACGAGCCCTACCTGCTGAAGGAGGGCCTGATCAAGCGCACTCCGCGCGGTCGCGCCGCCACGGCGGCCGCGTTCGCGCACATAGGTCTGCCGGCTCCGGCCGTGGGGGACCAGGCGCTGTTCTAAAGTGGAGCGCCGCTGCCCTGTCGCCCGCGAGCATCGACGGGATACCGGGAGCCTGTGCGACGTTGCTTGCGTAGTCTGTATCGATTCATGGCACACCCGTTCATCTGCCCCAACTGCGGTCACCGCACCACCGAGGTCGACCGCAACATCGGCTTCACGCGCCAGCCCAAGGGCTGCTCGAAGTGTGGCTTCGCGTTCCTGTTCGAACTCCTCGACGACTACTACCCGGCGCCCGACGCGGCGTTCTTCGTGTGCGACGGGGAGGGACGCGTGATCGGCTGCGGCAAGAACTCCTTCGCCTTCACCGGCCTGGAGGAGGAAGACGTGATCGGCCAGCGGGTGGAGCAGGTGCTCGGCTTGAGCTTTCAGAACGGCGACGATCCGGTGGCGACCGTCCTGGAGTGGGGGGTACGCAAACTGGAGGTCCCGGTGCGGGTCGCGGGCGAACGCGATCACGCGGCCAGCGCGAAGGCCGACATGTTTCCGGCCTACGACGACGACGGCGGGCTGTTGCTCGTGCTGACGCCCGACAAGTAGTCTGAGTTGACCGTGGGTACGCAATGACCGACCGTCGCCGCAACGCGCTCATCCTGCTGATCGTCGCCGGCCTGATCGCCGCATCCTTCGCGGTCATCGCCACGAAAAAGACGCGGTTGGGGCTGGATTTGAAGGGCGGCGTCCAGCTCGTCTACCAGGCCAAGCCCACGGCGCAGTCCAAAGTCGACGCGGAATCGCTGAACCGCGCGATCGACATCATGCGCAAGCGCGTCGACCAGCTCGGCGTCGCCCAGCCGGAAATCCAGCGCTCGGGCGCCGACGAAATCAACGTCGCGCTGCCGGATGTGACGAACGCGGAACGCGCAGAACAAGAGGTCGGCAAGACCGCACAGCTGTTCTTCTATGACTGGGAGCCGAACGTGATCGGTGCCGACGGCAAGCCGGCGCCGAGCCAAGCGACGACCACCGGCGGTCAGCAGGCGGGCGCTGCGCAGTTCGGGCTGCCCGAGTACCAGGCTGTGCTGCGGGCGCAGAAACGGGCGCCGGAACTGCGCAATACGGACACGACTTGGAGCAAGGGCTGCACGCCGCAGCAGGTCGGCGGCTGCATCTACGGCAGCTGGTACCTGCTCGAACCCAAGCACGAAAAGGTGCTGCGCGGTCCCGAGGAAACCGAAAAGAACCTGTTCTCGGAAGGCAAGCTCAAACCCGGCCCCGACGTCAAGGCGGTTCGCATCAACCCGGGGACCGTGCTCGTCCGCGCGCGCCCGGTGGAAAGCAACGCGGGGAAGGTCACGAACAAAAGCCCGAACAGCTGGTTCGTGATCAAGGACAACCCGGTGCTGACGGGCGCAGACGTGAAGAACCCGGCGCAGAGCTTTGACGAAGGGGGGGGCGGAACCGGCGCGCCGAACGTCACGTTCGGCTTCACCGGCCACGGCAAGAACGTCTTTGAAAAGACCACCAAGGAAATCGCCCATCGCGGCCAGGAAGCGCAGCTTCCGGGCGTCGGCAAGGAAGCGGCGCAGCAGCACTTCGCGGTTGTGCTCGACGACCAGTTGATCACGACGCCGTCGATCGACTACACGAAGTACCCCGAAGGGATCGACTCGGCCAGCGGCTCGCAGATCTCCGGCGGCTTCACGATCACCTCCGCGCAGGAACTCGCCAACGAGCTGCAGTCCGGCGCGCTGCCGATCAAGCTCGAACCTATCTCCAACTCGCAGATCTCCGCCACGCTCGGGAAAACTGCACTCAACCAGGGACTGGTCGCCGGGCTCGTCGGCTTTGCCATCGTCTGCCTGTTCCTGCTGCTGTTCTACCGCGTGCTCGGGGCCATCGCGATCGGCGGCCTGGTGATCTACGGGATCTACTTCTACGCCCTGATCAAGCTGATCCCGATCACGCTGACGCTGCCCGGGATCGCCGGGCTGATCCTGACGATCGGCGTCGCCGCCGATGCGAACATCGTGATCTTCGAGCGCGTCAAGGAGGAGATCCGCGGGGGCAGGTCGATCATCTCTGGCATCGCGACGGGATACAAGCGCGGCTTTGCGGCGATCGTCGACGCCAACGTCGTCACCTTCATGACGGCGTTCATCCTGTTCGCGCTGGCGACCGCGGAAGTCAAGGGCTTCGCGTTCACGCTGGGCATCGGGACGCTCGTGTCGCTGTTCACCGCAGTGCTGGCCACGCAGGCGGCGCTCGGCGCGATGGGGCGCTCCAAACTCGTCTCGCATCCCGCGGCGCTCGGCGCCACGCGCCGTGGCAAAGGCTGGACATTCGACTTCATGGGCGCGTCGAAGTGGTTCTTCTCCCTATCGGGCACGATCCTGCTGATCGGTGCGATCGCGATCGGCGCCAAGGGGCTGAACTTCGGCATCGACTTCAAGTCCGGCACGCGCATCCAGACGGCGTTCGTCCAGCCCGTCTCGGTGAACCAGGTGTCCTCGGTGCTGGCGTCCGCCGGCCACCCCGGGGCGGAGGTGCAGAAGTACACCAACAAGGGCATCGGCGGCAACGGCTACCAGATCTCCACCAAGACGCTGGGACCCGCAGGGCTGAAAAATGTCCGCTCGGCGCTGGAAACCAAGCTCCATACAAAGAACTTCTCCTCGACTTCGATCGGACCGACGTTCGGCAAAACGGTCGCCAAGAGCGCGATCATCGCGATCATCGCCTCGCTGCTGGTGATCTCGGCCTACATCGCTTTGCGCTTCGAGTGGAAGTACGCCGTGCCGGTGCTGATCGCGCTGATGCACGATCTGCTGATCACGGCCGGCGTGTATTCGCTGACCGGGCGCGAAGTGACGACCGCGACGGTGGCGGCTCTGCTGACGATCCTCGGCTATTCGCTCTACGACACGATCATCGTGTTCGATCGTGTGCGCGAGAACGTGCCGCGAATGCCGCGAGCGGCGTTCACGCAGATCGTCAACCGCTCGATGTCCGAGGTGCTGACGCGATCGCTGGCCACGAGCTTCTGCACGCTGCTGCCGGTGATCGCGCTGCTGACGTTCGGCGGGGAAACACTGAAGGACTTCGCCTTTGCGCTGATGGTCGGGGTAGCCTCGGGCGCCTACTCCTCGGTGTTCATCGCCTCGCCGGTGCTCACGCACTGGAAGGAGCGCGAGAGCGGCTATCGCAACCGCCGCGCGCGGATCGTGCGCGAGCTCGGCGGGGTGCCGCCCTACGCGACGACGGTCGCCGGGGAGCCGATCGACATCGAGCCCGACCGCCAACGCAGGCGCTCGCGGCGCGGCAGCCTGATCGCCCCGGAGGAGCCGGGCGAGTCGATCTCGCGCGACGAGTTCCAGGAACTCGTCCGCGACCTCGACGTCGAGGGGAAGCCGGGCCCGGCGGCGGGGGGCCGCGCATCGTCGAGACGGTCCGGCGCCGGCGTGGCCCAGCAGGCGCCGCCCGCCGAGCCCGAGCGTGCCGAGCCGCAGCCGCCCCCGCGCGACCCGGCGGCCGACCTCACGCCGGAGGATCTCGTGCTCAAGGAAGACAAGCCGGCGCAGAAGCGCAAACGACCGCGCAACAAGCGCCACGGGAGGCGCTGATGGGTCTGCTCGCCTGGGTGATGATGGGCCTGGCCATCTGGCATTACACGATCTTCCTGCCCGACCGCTTCTGGGGCGGCATCGTCGGCGCCTTCGTCGGCTCGCTCGTCGGCGCCATCGTCGTCGGCCTGATCATCTACAGCGTCAAAGTGTCCGCGCTGAAGATTCCCGGGCAGAGCGCCACGAGCGTCGGCGTCGTGCTCTACGCGATCCCCGGAGCGCTGATCGGCATGGCGGTCGTGTACCTGGAGGGCATCCGCCGCGAACGCGCGGAAGCCGGTCCCTCGCCGGACGCCTGAGCAGAGCTCCCGGCCGGCGCCCGCGGGCCATCGCGCGGTTCCGTCGCGCGGTGACCGTAGTGTGGCCGGCGATGCACCAGCCACGATTTGAGATCGCGCCCTGCCCCGTCGAGGCGGTGGCGTGCCTGCGGCGCGAGCTCGGCGTCAGCCGGGCGCTGGCGCAGGTGCTGGTGCGCCGTGGCTTGGACGAGCCGGGGCGCGCGCGCGCCTTCCTGGCGGCCGAGGAGGAGCACGACCACACACTGTTCGCGGGCATCGGCGAGGCGGCGGACACGGTCCTCGCGCATGCCCGCGCGGGCCGGCGAATCACGGTTCACGGCGACTACGACGTGGACGGCGTGTGCTCAACGGCGATCCTCGTGCGCGCACTGCGCGCGATCGGCGCGGACGTCGATTCCTACCTGCCCGACCGCGCCAGCGACGGCTACGGTCTCAACGAGGCCACCGTGCGGCGGCTGGCGGCTCGTGGAACGCGGTTGCTGATCAGCGCGGACTGCGCGATCACAGCGGTCGAGGAGGTCGAGCTCGCGCATGAGCTGGGCATGCAGGTGGTCGTCACCGACCATCATTCCCCGCGCGCCGACGGGCGGCTGCCGCGCGCGCCGATCGTGCATCCGGCCGTGTGTGGCTACCCCTGCAAGGAGCTGTGCGCGACGGCCGTTGCCTACAAGCTCGCACAGGCCGTGTTCGCCGCGGCCGGTCGCGATCCGGCCGAGCTCGAGCAAGATCTCGACCTGGTGGCGCTGGCGACGATCGCCGACGTCGTGCCGCTGATCGGCGAGAACCGCACGCTCGTGCGCCGTGGACTGCGCGCGCTGGGGGCCACGCGAAAGCTTGGCCTGCGCGCGCTGATGGGCGCGGCCCGAGTCGATCCGAGCCACCTCAACGAGCGCTCGGTAGCCTTCGCGCTCGCGCCGCGGATCAATGCCGCCGGGCGGATGTATCGGGCCGATGCCGGGCTCGAGCTGATCCTCACCGAGGATCCCCGCCGCGCGACGCAGATCGCGACCGAGCTCGACCGCGCCAACGCCGAGCGCCGCGAGGTCGAGACGCGCATCCGCTACGAGGCCGAAGCGCAGATCGCGCAAATGGGCGAGCGCGGCGCCTACGTGCTGGCGGGCGAGGGATGGCATGCCGGCGTCATCGGCATCGTCGCGGCGCGCCTGGTCGAGCGCCACAACCGCCCGGTCGTGCTGATCGCGCTGGAAGGTGACAGGGGCCGGGGATCAGCTCGCAGCATCGGCGCCTTTGACCTGCTCGCCGGATTGAACGCGTGCAGTGAGCACCTGCGGGGCCATGGCGGGCATCGCGCCGCCGCCGGACTGGAGATCGACAGCGCCTGCGTGGCGGCGTTCGCCGCGGCGATGGACGCACACGCGCAAGGCATCCTGCGGCCGGGCGACCTCGTCGCGGTCGAGCGTGTCGATGCGGTGGTCGGCGGCGGCGAGCTCGGCATGGAGCTGGCCGAGGAGCTGCAGTCGCTCGCTCCGTTCGGCCGCGCCAATCCGGGGGTCTCGCTGATGGTCGCCGACGCGACCTTTCACGACGCCCGGGCGATGGGCGAGGGCAAGCACGCGCGCTTTACGGTGCAGTCGCACGGGGCGCGGGCGCGGGCGGTCGCCTTCGGCACCGGCGGCAAGCTGCCGGTGGACGACGGCCAGCCCGTCGAAGCGACTTTCACGTTGGAGGTCAACGAGTGGCGAGGGGTATCAGAGCCCCGTCTGGTGCTGCGCCATGCCGTCGCGGCTGCAACTCCGATCGAGGTCACGCGCTTGCAGCGGGCTGCCGATGAGAGCGAGGAAGAGCTGGTTCTGTTCGCGCTGCCCTAGCCGCTTCAATCCCGGTGGGCCGTCCCCTACCCTATGACCATGGCGGTTGCCAAGGATCCCAACACCCCGCAGAGCACAGACGTGGCCGAGGAGCCGGTTTTGCAGCGGCTTCCCGAGCCCGGCATCGAGGCGCTCGGCGTCAGCGGCGGCGGGGCGGCAGGCGATCTCGTCGGCGTCGAGGCCCGCCGCCGGCACAGCGGTTCGACGCGGCACCTGGACCTGTCAGAGCCCGAGCGCCGGCTGCTCAATGACCTGTTCGCGATCGTCTCCGAGCACGCGGCGGACTCCGCCGTGGAGATCGACCGGGGGCGGGTGGAGGACGCGTTCGTGTTCGCCTGCGAGCACCACGCCGCACAGCGACGCAAGTCGGGCGAGGACTTCATCGTGCACCCGGTCGGGGTCGCGCGGATCTGCGCGGGCATGCGCCTGGACACCGAGACGCTGTGCGCCGCGCTGCTGCACGACACCGTCGAGGACACGTCGGCCTCGATCGAGGAGGTGCGCGAGCGCTTCGGCGAGGAGATCGCGGCGATCGTCGACGGCGTGACGAAGCTGACGGGCATCACCTTCCAGTCCCACGACGAGGCGCAGGCGGAGAACTACCGCAAGATGATGGTGGCGATGGCCACCGACGTGCGCGTCATCCTGATCAAGCTCGCCGATCGGCTGCACAACAAGCGCACGATCGAGGCGATGCCCAAGCAGAAGCAGATCGACAAGGCACGCGAGACGCTGGAGATCTACGCGCCGCTGGCGCATCGCCTGGGCATCCATGCGCTGAAGTGGGAGCTCGAGGACCTGGCGTTCGCGACGCTTCACCCGCGCAAGTACCAGGAGATCAAGGGGCTGGTCGCCCAGCAGCGCGAGGATCGCGAGGGTTACGTCAGCCAGGCCGGCGAATACCTGGCGCGGGAGCTGGGCGAGCTGGGAATCCAGGCCCAGATCGCCGGGCGCGCCAAGCACTTCTATTCGATCTACTCGAAGATGACCAAGAAGGGTCGCGAGTTCAACGAGATCTACGACCTCACGGCGATGCGCGTGATCGTCGACTCCGTCAAGGACTGCTACGGCACGGTCGGCGTCATCCACTCGCTGTGGAAGCCGCTGCCGGGGCGCTTCAAGGACTTCATCGCGATGCCCAAGTTCAACATGTACCAGTCACTGCACACGACGGTGATCGGGCCCGAGGGACGACCGCTGGAGATCCAGATCCGCACGCAGGAGATGCACGAGATGGCCGAGTTCGGCGTCGCCGCGCACTGGGTCTACAAGGTCGTTCCCAACGCAGACGGCCGCGGCGCGGGCGCCGACGGCGACCCCGGCGGCGGCGACGCCAAGCTGAAGTGGCTGCGTTCGATGCTCGACTGGCAGAAGGAGCTGTCGGACCCGCGCGAGTTCATGGAGACCCTGCGCACCGACCTGTTCGAGGAAGAGGTGTTCGTGTTCACGCCCAAGGGGCAGGTCAAGTCGCTGGCGGCCGGGGCGACGCCGCTGGACTTCGCCTACGAGGTGCACACGGAGATCGGCCACCGCTGCGTGGGCGCGCGCGTCAACGGCAAGATCGTCCCGCTGCACTACGAGCTGCGCTCCGGCGACATCGTGGAGATCCTCACGGCCAAGCGCGAGCGCGGGCCTTCGCGCGATTGGCTGGCGATGGTCAAGACGACGCGCGCGCGCAACAAGATCAAGGCATGGTTCAAGGCCGAGTCGCGCCAGGACACCGAGCACACCGGGCGCGACCTGCTGCAGGAGCACCTGCGCAAACAGGGCCTGCCGGCGCAGAAGATCACGGGCTCGGCGATCCTGGCCGACGTGATCCGCGAGGTCGGCTACCGCAAGGCCGACGACTTCTACATCGCGCTTGGCGCCGCAAAGGTCTCCCCGAAGCTGGTCGTCAGCAAGGTGATGCAGCGCCTGAAGCAGGGCGAGGCGGCCGACGGCGAGGACACGGCGGCCGACCTGCTGCGCGTCGGGCGACAGCGCCGGCGTCCCACGAAGTCCTCGGGGCAATACGGGATCAAGGTCGAGGGCGTCGACGACGTGATGCTGCGCCTGGCCAAGTGCTGTCGCCCGGTTCCGGGCGATCAGATCGTCGGCTACATCTCGCTCGGACGGGGGATCACGATCCACCGCAAAGACTGCCCCAACGCGGCGCTCCTGGGCAAGGACCCAGAGCGCTTCACGAGCGTCTCCTGGGACGGCGACCAGTCGACCGCGTTCGTCGTGGAAATCCAGATCGACGCGTGGGACCGCCATCGGCTGCTGGAGGATCTGTCGCGTGTGTTCTCGGAGTCCGGCGCGAACATCCTCGAAGCGCGCTGCCTGTCCACGCCGCCGATGGTCAAGAACCGCTTCGTGGTCGAGGTCGCCGACACGCACACGCTGAAGGGCGCGATCACGCGCATGCGCAACATCGACTCGGTGTTCGACGCCTACCGCGTCACGCCGGGCGCCGGCGCCTAGCCCCTCTAGGAGACGACGTTCAGTGCGCTCGGCAGCACCGAGTAACGAGCCTCGTCGACGTGACCGAGGAAGTCGCCGTCGACCTGCAGCGGCAGCTTGCGACCGTCGGCGCTGCGCACGGTCAGCTGCGAGAGCTGCTGCAGGCCGGTGATGTTGCGGTGGCCCACGACGCGGGCCCGCGGCAGCATCGAGCGCAGGCCGATCAGTGACACGCCGAGGGGCGTGGCGCGGTGCACGACGGCGCCGACCAGGCGACCGGATTCCAGCGACGCGCCCTCGGCGATCTCGACCGGGCGGTCGTGGAAGTAGGTGAACGGCGAGCCGTTCTGGACGATCGTCGTCACCGCCTGCAGCGTGGTCTCGCCGGCATCGACTTCCATCCGCGGCGCGTGCAGCAGGTAGCGTCGGATGAACAGGCTGAGCGCCTTCCACGTGAAGAAGTAGGGGCCGAAGCGCGCCTTCAGCTGAGGCTGCGCGTCGACGCGCTCGACCACGCTGGCGTCCAGGCCGACGCCCGAGTTGAACGTGAAGCAGCGGTCGTTGACGACGCCGAGGTCGATCCGGCGCACGCGCCAGTCGTCGGCCATCGCCAGCAGGTGCTCGGTGGCGTCGACGAGCTCGCCGGGGATGCCGAGCATCCTCGCGAACACGTTGGCAGAGCCGCCGGGGAGCGCGCACAGGGGGGTATCGCCACCGCGCAGGCCGTTGGCGGCTTCGTTGACCGTGCCGTCGCCGCCGAAGGCGACGACGATGTCATAGCCGTCGCGCGCGAGCTCGCGGCACAGCTCGGTGGCATGGCCGCGCGCACGGGTGTCGATGGCGTCGACCTCAAAGCGCCCCTTCAGGGCATAGACGACGAGGTTGCGCAGGCGATCGGACACGGTCGCTGCATGCGGGTTGACGATCAGCAGCATGCGCCGCTTGTGCGCTGTCGCGGCGAAGTGGAGGTCGTTGCGCCCGTCGGCCAAGCGGTTCTCGTGCTCACGCAGGGAAGTGCTCATCTGCAGCGGCCTACACCGCTCGCGAGCGGGCGTTACCGTCTGCGCCAGCGCGCGAAACTGGACGCAAAGGGGACTTGCCGTCGCCGCGATCGTTGCTAGACTCCGCGCCAGACATAGCTGGACACATCCAGAGGGGTGAAGGGACTGGCCCTATGAAACCCCGGCAACCACCGTCACGTCACAGCGGGAAGGTGCCAATTCCAGAGAGATGTGTGGCGAGCCTTCGCGCTCTTCGCACAAGTGACATAGCGAAGACAAGAGCGAAGGGAGCCCCATGGCTGTCAGTCATCTTCAGTGCAAGGAGTGCAAGGCGCAGTACCCGCTGGAGGCGCTTTACGTATGCGAGGCGTGCTTCGGCCCGCTCGAGGTCGCCTACGACCACAGCCGTACCGGCAGTGACGTCGGCGAGCTGCGCAGACGGATTCAGGGTGGGCCGCAGAACATCTGGCGCTACGCCGACTTCCTCCCTACCGCGTCCTATGGCCGCGGCGCCCCCGGCGGTCCTCCGGGCCCCTCGGGCGGCGGGTCGACCCGCGTAGGCCTCCCGGCCGGCTGTACGCCGCTGATTCGCGCCGACCGCCTGGCCGAGCGCCTGGGCCTTGGCGAGGTGTGGGTCAAGAACGACGCGGCCAACCCGACGCACTCGTTCAAGGATCGCGTCGTGTCGGTCGCCGTCACGCGCGCTCGCGAGCTGGGCTTTGAGACGATCGCCTGCGCATCCACGGGCAACCTCGCCAACTCGGTCGCGGCATACGGCGCAGCGCTGGGCCTGGACTCCTACGTCTTCATCCCGTCCGACCTGGAGGAGCAGAAGGTCCTCGCGACGGGCGTTTACGGGACCAAGATCGTCGGCGTGGAAGGCAACTACGACGACGTCAACCGCCTCTGCACCGAGCTGTGCGCTGAACGCGAGTGGGCGTTCGTGAACATCAACCTGCGCCCGTACTACGCCGAGGGATCCAAGACGCTGGCGTTCGAGATCGCAGAGCAGCTGGGGTGGGAGCTGCCCGACCGCTGCGTTGTGCCCGTGGCCTCAGGCTCGCTGTTCACGAAAATCGCCCGCGGCTTTGAGGAGTGGCGCGAGCTGGGGCTGCTCGAGGGCGAGCTTCCGAGCATGAACGGCGCCCAGGCGCAAGGCTGCTCGCCGGTGGCCAGCGCGTTCGCCGACGGCCAGGACGTCTGCCGGCCGGTCAAGCCGGACACGATCGCCAAGTCGCTGGCGATCGGCAACCCGGCTGACGGCCCCTACGCACTGGACCTGGCGCGTCGCACGGGCGGCGGCGTGGATTCGGTCTCCGACGACGAGATCCGCGCAGGCATCAAGCTGCTGGCCGAGACGACGGGCGTGTTCACCGAGACCGCCGGCGGCGTCACGACGGCCGTGCTGGCAAAGCTGGCGGCGCGCGGCGAGATCGCTCGCGACGAGCGCGTCGTGCTCGTGATCACCGGCGAGGGTCTGAAGACGCTGGACGCCGTGCGCGGAACGTTCGAGACGCGAAAGATCGCCCCCACCGTCGACGCTTTCGAGGCCGGGGAGCGAGCCGAGATCGGCCATCAGACGGCCTCCGTCTGATGGCGGTGCTCGTGAAGATCCCGACGCAGCTGCGCGCAGCGGCGGGGGGCGAGGCTGAGACGCAGATCGACGGTGCGACCGTGCAGGAGGTGCTCGATGGCCTGTTCGCGCGCCACGACGAGCTGCGCGCGCGCCTTTACGACGATCACGGCGGCCTGCGCCGCTTCGTCAACGTATACGTCGCCGGCGAAGACATCCGCTTTCTCGCCGGGCTGGCCACGCCCGTTCCGGACGGGTCCGAGTTGACGATCCTCCCGGCGGTGGCCGGCGGCTGACGATTTCTCGCGCTGCCTGGGCGAGGGGGTTTTCAGACCGTAGTTACCACCGCTATCGCAACACGCGAGAACAGCAACAGCCCCGGCGAAGCCCTGGCGCGGCGTCAGGTGTGCTCGGCGGTGCCCGCGCGGCCCTCGAGCCGGCGGCGCAGCTCGGCGCCTCGCCCTGCGGCCACGGCGCGGGCGGCACGCGCCTCGCTGAGCTCCAGGCCCTGCGCCTGAGCGTAGTCGAGCAGGTCCTGGCGCTCCTCGCCCTCGCGCGCGGCGCGCAGGAACAGCCAGCAGAACAGTCCAAGCGTGAGGAAGGACTCCTCGACCATCATGATCGCTCCGGCGATGTTCTGATCGGCGAGCGGTGAGATGTGGTGGATCGCGTCGCCGCGGCTGTAGAAGGGGTAGAAGACCGTGCCCGACCACAGGAAGATGTTGCCGAGCACGGTCCCGGCAAGGCGCACGGCGACGATGTAGAACAGCCGTCCGAGGTTGCCGAACCAGCTCGGCGTCGGCAGCGGCCCGACGAGGCACATCCACATGTTGATGCCGAAGCCGAGGAACATCGCGTGCTCGAGCGCGTGCACGCCGGTGTGACGCAGCGCGGCCTGATAGAGCGCCGGCGCGTGCCAGATGTAGAGGTCCAGCGCCCACAGCGGAAAGGCGATCGCCGGGTGCGAGAGGGCGCGCAGGCGATCGAACAGCCGGATGCGCAGGATCGGGGCGAGCAGCGGGCCGGTCAGGCCGAGCACGATCAACAGCGCGGCGATGTCGCCGACCAGCAGATGCTCGATCATGTGCACGTACAGCAGGTCCTGGCTGCCCGAGTCCAGCGAGGTGAGCGCCGTGGCGATCACGACGATGCCTGCGTAGAAGCACGCCTGGCGCCAGGCGGGCACCGGGTGACCGCTGGCGCCGAGCGTTCGCACGCGCCGCGCGTACAGTAGCCCCAGGAGGGCCAGCGGACCAAGCTGCAGTACGGCCTCGAGGTCGATGGAGACGGCGAGCGGGAGCGCGTGCATGCAGGCTGCAGGGTACGCCAGCGTGGGCGAGGACGGTGGCAGCCCGAACGCCGCACTTAGGCGTTTCTTCGGCGCTCTTCAGGAATAGCGGAGTAGCATTCGGTGGACTACACCTATGAGCACACAGACACCCAATCGCAGCGCTACCGCAGAAGGGCACACCGAGCGCGTCGACGCGATCGCCTGCCTGGACGAGAGCGTTCGCCAGAAGGCGATCTACGAGCGCCCGAGCGGACCCGGCCGTTACCTGGAGGTTCAGGGGACGGGCGAGGCGCTGCTGATCCCGCTGGGCGCTGGCGTGATGCACATCGGGCGCGGCCTGTCGGCCGACCTGCACCTCGAAGAGAAGTCCGTCTCGCGCCGACACGCCATGCTGGTGCCCCGCCCGACGGGGGCGCGCCTGCTGGACGATCGCAGCTCCAATGGGACGTTCGTCAACGGCCGGCGCATCGTCCAGGCCGACCTCCACAACGGCGATGTCGTGCTGCTCGGGCGCGTCGTGCTGCGCTACCTGGAGGTCTGAGCGCCGACGCGAGGGCGATCGCGCCACGAACAGTGGCCGCCTTTCCGCGCGATCCGCCCGTGCTCGAGCGTGCCGGCATGCGCTGCGAGCCTATACTTCCCGCCTCGACCGTCCGGTCGGCCACGTTCAACGAGCAGGGAGTTCAGATGAGAAAGAGGGTCTTCGCGATGGCTGCGCCCGTGCTGGTCATTGTCGCGCTTGCGGGGTGTGGCAGCAGCAGTTCCTCCAGCAGCAGCTCGACGAGCGCATCCACCTCGGCGCCGAGCGCCAACGCCGCGGTCGCCGCACAGGTGCCGGCTGCGATCAAATCAAAAGGCACTCTGACGGTGGCGGCTGACGCGACATACGCCCCGGACGAGTTCATCGCGACGGATGGGCACACCGTGATCGGTTGGGACGCAGAACTCGCGGACGCGCTGGCAGCTGAGATGGGATTGAAGGCCAACATCGTCAACGCGACTTTCGACACGATCATCCCGGGGCTCGCGGCCGGCAAATACGATCTTGGCGCGTCGTCCTTCACCGACACCAAGGAACGCGAGAAGACGGTTGACTTCGTCACCTACTACTCCGCCGGGACCTCGTTCTATGCGAAGAGCACAGCCAACCCGGGCGTGAGCACGATCGCCGACCTGTGTGGCAAGACAGTGTCGGTCGAGAAGGGCACGACCGAGCAGGAAGAATCCGAAGCTCAGAGCAAGAAGTGCCCGAAAGAAGGCAAGAAGGCGGTTGCCGTGCTCACCTACCCCGACCAGAACGGCGCGAACCTGGCGATCTCCAGCGGCCGCGCCCAGCTCGGCATGGCCGACTCGCCGATCGCGGACTATCAGGTCAAGCAGTCCAAGGGGGCGCTGAAGATCGTCGGTAAACCCTACGGTCCATTCACCTACGGCTTGGCGATCCCAAAGAACACGGGGATGGCGGCGCCTGTCCTCGCGGCGATGAAGGCGCTGATCGCAGACGGCACCTACCTGCAGATACTCAAGAAGTGGGGGGTCCAGGACGGAGCGATCACCTCGCCGAAGATCAACGGCGCGGTCGAATGAGCGCTCGGTAGGTGTCCTCGGGCGAGCCGATTCCTGAACAGCCTGGGCGGCCCGAGGACATCACGGCCGTGCCGGTTCGGCGCCCGGGGCGCTGGGTGGCCGCGGCGGTCGTCTTGGTCATCGCCGTCGCGGTGGTCCGCTCGGTCGCGACGAACCCCAACTTCCAGTGGGGCGTCGTCGGCGAATACCTGTTCGACGGTCGCATCCTGCACGGCCTGCGCTTGACGATCGAGCTGACGGTGATCGCCATGGGGATCGGCATCCTGCTCGGCGTGCTCCTGGCGATCATGCGCCTGTCGCCGAACTGGCTGGTGTCCTCGGCGAGCTCCTTCTACATCTGGTTCTTTCGCGGCACACCGGTGCTCGTGCAGCTTCTGTTCTGGTACAACATCGCGGCTCTGTACCCGAAGGTCGCGCTCGGCATCCCGTTCGGACCGGCCTTCGTCCACGCCGACGCGAACACGCTGATCACGCCGTTCGCGGCGGCGATCCTCGGGCTCGGGCTCAACGAGGGCGCCTACATGGCCGAGATCGTGCGCGCGGGCATCATCTCTGTCGACCCCGGACAGGCGGACGCCGCACAGTCGCTGGGCATGACGCGCCTGCAGACGATGCGCCGCATCGTGCTGCCTCAGGCGATGCGCGTGATCATTCCGCCGACGGGCAACGAGACGATCTCGATGCTCAAGACGTCCTCGCTGGCGAGCGTGATCGTGGTAACCGAGCTGCTGTACGCCTCGCAGCTGATCTATTCGGTCAACTTCAGAACGATTCCGCTGTTGATCACGGCGAGCTGCTGGTACATCGTCTGCACGAGCGTGCTGTACGTTGGGCAGTACTACCTCGAGCGTTACTACGGACGCGGCGCGCGCGAGCGACAGGCTACGGTCCTACAGCGAATCCGCGCCGGCCTCTTGTCCTTCCGCCACCAGCCGTCGCGATGAGCGTGCCGATGGTCAAGGCCGAGGGCGTGCACAAGCGCTTCGGTCGCCTGGAGGTGCTCAGGGGCGTCTCGCTGGAGGTGGCGGCGGGGGAGGTGATGTGCCTGTTGGGGCCATCGGGGTCGGGCAAGTCGACGCTGCTGCGCTGCATCAACCACCTCGAGAAGATCAACTCCGGGCGCCTGTCGGTCGACGGCGAGCTCGTCGGCTATCGCCAGGTCGGCGAGAAGCTGCACGAGCTGCGCGAACGCGAAGTCGCGAGCAAGCGCTCGCAGATCGGCATGCTCTTTCAGCACTTCAACCTGTTCCCGCACATGACGGCGCTGGAGAACGTCACCTGCGCGCCGTTGCGTGTCAAGAACGAGTCGCGCGACCGGGCCGAGGCGCGCGCGCGCGAGCTGCTCGGTCAGGTTGGCCTCGACGACAAGGTCGACGCGTACCCCTCGCAGCTCTCCGGCGGCCAGCAGCAGCGTGTAGCTATTGCCCGAGCGTTGGCGATGGAGCCGAAGCTGATGCTCTTCGACGAGCCCACGTCGGCGCTCGATCCGGAGCTGGTCGGCGATGTGCTGGCGGCCATGCAGAACCTGGCCCGCGAAGGCATGACGATGATCGTGGTCACGCACGAGATGGGCTTCGCGCGCGAAGTCGCCGACACGGTCGCGTTCATGGACGATGGCGTGGTGGTCGAGTCCGGGATGCCCGCGGATGTCCTGAGCAACCCCAGCCACGAGCGCACGCGGGCTTTTCTCTCGAAGGTGCTCTAGGCCTAGGGCGGCGCCAGCTCCTTGCTCATGAGCGCGACCGTCTTGGCCGATCCGTGCGCCAGCCGGCCGACCTCGCGGTAGCCGCGCGCGGCGTGAAACGCCAGCGAGGCGTCGTTGCGCGGGGCGATGTTGACGTCGCAGACCATGCGCCCGAACGGCGCGGCCGCCGCCTCCATGGCGCCATAGAGAGCGGCCCCGACTCCCTGGCGGCGCGACTGCGCCGCGACGGCGATCCGGTCGAGGTAGAGGAAGCGCTCGCAGCGCTCGCCGAACCAGCCGTAGTTGGCGCTGTCGTAATCGGTTCCCGGGGCGACGGCGATCGCGAAGCCGGCCACCTCGCCGTCGAGGTCGGCGACCAGGCAGCTGTGGGCGAGCGCGAGGATGTATCGCAGACGCGGCTCGTCCAGCGGGCTGAGCTCGGCGACCGATGCCGCGTTGAGCTCCAGCAGCCGCGACCAGTCCTGCCGCGCGGCGTCGCGCAAGTGCACGCGTGGGCTCAGGGAATCAACAGGTTGTGCAGCTCATAGACCGTCGTGCGCGGCGGTCCAGTCGGCGCTGTGGCGCCTGCGACGGCCTCTACCGCCGGGCCGAGACGCTCGGAGTCGAAGCGCTGAGCGTGCTGCTCTGACTCCCACACGTCGACGATCTGCCAGGTTCCGTCGAGTTCGCCCGCGCTGTGCATGATCAGCCCCTCCGGCGGCGTCGTGTGGACGCTCAGGTGCGCATTTACGGCGTCGTAGGTCTCCTTGGTCACCATCGGCGGCTGGACGATCCTGAGGATGGCCATCGTGCTCCCTTCAGACGGGTTCAGATGCGCCCACCATACGCCTGCGCCGAGCCGCCTGCCGACCGCCGAAGCCGGTCTGGGTGTTGGAGCCGATCGAGCAGGCAGCCGGGAGGACGAGGATGTGACGCTGGGGGCAACTGATGATCTGGTGCAGGATCGGCCCGAGCGATACGTTCTGCGGTCGTGAGCCGCGCATGGCATGTCGTGAAGCACTCGGTGGTCTCCTTCTACGACGACCAAGGCACCCACCACGCCGCGGCGCTCACCTATTACGCGCTCATGTCGCTGTTTCCGACGTTGCTGCTGGCGGTGTCGCTGCTGGGGCTGCTGGGGGAGTTCCCAGCGACCTACGAAGCGATAATCCACCACCTGCGAAA
>JAXDGQ010000086.1:0-4908 GCA_034664965.1 Solirubrobacteraceae bacterium
GTCGGTCATATCCCCAGAGCGTCACGAGATCGCGATCCAGGTACTCACTCAGAGCGATCACCTCTCCCTTGAAACGGCGGCGCAGTTCTGTCATCAGCACCTCATCGGGGGGTTGAGGCGAGCCGAAGACCAGCCGTTGGCGCACGGAGTGAAACAGGCGACGACGCGGACCGGCCGGCGTAACGAGCTTGATCGACCGCTTGACCGCGCGCGAGATCGGTCCACGACCGACTCCAACTGCGTGCACCAGCTCGTTGAGCCCCTGCGACCGTGGGCTCACTGTTGGGTTCGCCTGCACGGGCGCCACCGAAACGGAGTCGTCGACGTCGAGAAAGCGAAGGACCGAGCGCACGGTCTGCACGTTGTCTGCGAGAAAGTCGTCGTAGATCAACACCTTCATGTTCTCTGCGGCGAAGTGCTCGCGGTAGCGGTCGAGCTGCTCTACATAGCGCACGTGTTGGGAGTAGAGCAGCATCTGCGGCCAGTATGTGTGACGCGGGATGGCCTCCCCGTCCCGCCTGCGCTCCTCCAGCGCGAGGGCGCGGGCGAAATCGCTCTCCAGCTCGATGTTGGTCTGCACGAACTGCAGGTGAAGTGAGCGAAGGTATGCGGCAGGCTCGCGCAAGATCGCGATGATTCGAGCATCGGGGCGCGCCTGGGCGATCCGAGCCGCAGCCGTATGGGACCACAGATATTGCGCGCTGGCCTCACCCACGCGCTGGGCCTCGCCGGCGTCGGCAAAATAGGCTTCATACTCGCGAAGCGAGCGCGGCGTGCCTTCTGGGCGCGGAGGGGTGCGCTCGTGCAGCTCGTCGGCGAAGAACCAGGGCTCCTTGATCGCCGGGAGATAGATCTGCGGATGGCGCCTGAGCATCTCGAACATCGCGGTCGTGCCGGACTTCTGATGCCCGACGATGAAGAAGTCCGGGAGGCGCTCGGCGGAGGAGACGTCAACCGTCGAGCGCTCGTCCGACGCTGCCATGCCTAGAGGAGCGCCCCACCGGCAGCGAGCTGAGATGCATGGCGGTAGTAGCTGTTCTCTCGTTGCAGGGCTTCTTTGGTATCAAAGCCAGCGAGACGTCCGTCGAGAATCACCATTACGCGATCGCACATCTCGAGCGTCGACATGCGGTGTGCGACGATGAAAAGCGTGACGTTGCTGCGTATCCCGAGCAGCGACTCGCCGATCAGCGCCTCCGACTGTGGATCGAGAGCGCTCGTGGGCTCGTCGAGGATCAGGACCTCCGGTCGGGCGGCCAGCGCTCGGGCCAGGCAGATTCGCTGCTGCTGGCCTCCCGACACGGCGTCTGCCCGTGGACCGACGATCGCGTCGTAGCCGTTCTCCCAGCCGACGATGTCATCGTGGATTCGCGCCAGACGGGCGGCGCGTTGGACATCCTCGTCGTCGATGTCTCGAAAGAAGCGGATGTTCTCCGCCACAGACGCATGCAGCAGCCGGGGTTCCTGGGGCACGTAGGAGACCTGCCTGCGCCAGTCGGCGTCGGCGAAGCTCGCGGCCGGAGACCCGTTCACCAGATAGCGGCCCTCGACCGGCGGGCGCAGACGCAGAAGGATCTGCACGAGGGTCGACTTCCCGGCGCCCGAGGGGCCGACGATGCCGATCGCCTCGCCGCTGTACGCCTCAAAGCTGACATCCGAGAGAACCGGCGTCTGCGGCTCATACGCGAAGGAGACGTGCTCGAAGGCGACTGTGGAAACCGCTTTCAACGGCTCCTCGCCCGACTTTTCAGCGCTGTCCCCGTAGCGCTGCAGGGTGTCCTGAGTACGTTCGATGAACGGTAGCGCCTGCACGATCGTTTGATAAGCGCCTTGAACGAGTTGACCTGCGTTTCCGGCGCGGAGCAGGAGCAGCACGACCGCGCCGAGCGATCCTGCGTGGCGTCCGCCGAGGAGATACAGCGCTCCGATGCCGGCGACGAGCAGCACGTAGATGAGGCTCTGGTAGAGGTTGGTGACCCCGCGCATGATCACCTGCCCTTTGAAGAAGAACTCCTGGGAGGCGGCCACCAGCCTGGCGACGCGCTCGCGCTGGGCCTCGCCGACGCCGAAGACGTGGGTCTCTTCGGCCAGCCGGTTGCTCTCGGATATCCCGCCCGCGTAGCTGATCTGCGCGCCCGAGAGCTCGCGCATGTTGCGCCCGCCGCGCGCGCGAAGCGGACGCAGGCCGCCGAACAGCAGCACGCTCGTGGCGCCGACGATCAGCGCGGCGAGCGGGTTCAGCACGAGCGCCGAGATCATCAGAACCAAAAATTGAAAGCTCGCGGTTATCAACTGCGTGGTTCCGGCGGCGCCGGTGACCGCCTGCATCACCTGCCCGGTGATCGTCTCCTGCAGCTGTCCCTCGCGATCGCGCGACTGCAGAGACCACGAAGCGCGGCTGAAGGCGTCGAACAGCCTCGTGCGCAGCGAAGCCTGGACATCGGCCGCGATCCGCGCCGGCAGCACGGACAGCGGAATCTGAAAGAGCAAGCGCACGAAACAGAGCGCGAAGGCCACGATCAGCAGCGTCCCCACGCTCGCGTGCAGGTTGAGCAGCGAGTCCTGCGCCTGGCCGCTCGCGTGCTGGGATTTGCCGACCAGACGCGTGGCGATGTTCGCGACGAGCGCGAGCATCCCGGCTTCGGCGAAGCCGGAGCCGATCGAGCAGACCGCGAGCGCGACGATCAGTTTCTTGCGCTCGCCGATCAACAGCGCCAGGCGGGAGCGCATCGAGCCCGACAGCGGCCGTGGGGCCGCGTCAGACGGGGACATGCTGCGGGCCTCCCACGCCCGTGGCGGGATTCGGGGGCGAGCGGCGACTGAACCGCGTCCGCCCCGGCCCGCAGAACCAATACGCGGCGACGCCGGCGGCGAACCAGTAATAGGGCCCGAGCACGGTGCTCGCCGTCAAGCCGCCGGAGAAGCCCTCGATGGGCAGCACGCACAGCGTCGCGAGCAGACCCGCGAGGCAGACGGCGATGTCCGGATCTGCGATATATCGCAGCCGGCCGAGAGCGAGCGCGAGCACGTAGAAGATAAGTGCCGGCCACAAGATGAGACCGGGAAGGCCGAGTTCCTTGACCAGGACGTTGTACTGCGTCTCAGAGCTGAGACCTTTGCCTTCGAGCAGATTGGTGCTCTTGCCACCGAGTCCGCTCACCGGTCCGGCCGTTCCCAGCCCGAATCCGAACGGCGCCGCCACCACGTATCCGGGGATCTTGCTCCACGAGCTCTCCTTGTGCTGGGTCGTGGACGCCGACGTATCGATGCGTTCGTAGCGCTTGAGCGTGCCGCTGCGCAACTGTGAGACCAGCAGCGCGCCTGCGGGAATCGCGAGGATCACGACCGCCAACAGCGTTCCGACCGTTCGCGTGATCCGCCGACCCGAACGGGCGGCCAGGCCGGCGAACACAAGCACGCTGAGCGCTGCGCCGACCACGGGCAACCGGCTGAGGCCGACGACGATCGCCGCGGCCGCCCCGATCGCAAGCAGCGCCGCGAACCATCTTCGCCGTCGGGAGATCGCCAGCAGGGCCAGGCAGCACGGCAACGCCACTTGCCCGATTGCCCCGCTGAACCCGGCCTCCGACCCGAGACCGGGCGGCCGCACCCTGGCTTCTCCTTCGCTGGCGAATACGCGGCCTGAGCCCTGGCCTTCCCCCTTGGCGAAGACGAGGGCCTGATACCCGGGACCCCAACTCGCCAGCTGCGACGGGGACAACCCCGTCTGATAGGCGGCGACACCGCCGTTGATCAGCGCAAGCACGCCCAGGATTATGAAGAGGTGGCGAAAGCGCAGCTTGGAGCGAATCAAGACATAGCCGAAGAAGAAGAACGGCACCCACTGCAGCTGCTGCCTGAACCCGCCAAGGCTGTGAAGGATCCCTTCGGTCCGCGGGTTGAAGGCGTTCATCGCGACGACGGTCACCCACGCGATCACCCAGCTCGAGAGCGGCGGCAGCCTCACCCGCTCCCGCCGGACGACCATGCGCATGAGCGCGCCGGCGCAGATCGCAACCACCAGCACGTCCTGCACCGACGCCGTGATTTCGCGCGAGGGAAGCAGCAGCTTCACGGGACCGTCGAGCAGGCCCAGATAGAGCACGAGCAGAACCACCGTTACCTCGAGGCGGCTGCTCACCATCAGCGCCACGATCCCCACCGAAGCGGCGATCACGCCGAGCACCAGCACCAAGCTCGTGTGCGGAAGACCGACCGTCACCGCAAGCGCGAGCGCGGCGGGAACGATCGCGCTCAGGGCGAGCAGCAGCAAATCGCGAACCCGACGCTGGAGGACCACTGGATGAAACATCTCGACCGCGCCCGGAGAGGGCCCGCGAGGGGTGCTCATCGGTTCGCGGCTCTGCCCGACCAGGGTCGCCCGCCGGGTGAGGAGAATCCATACTTCTTCAGCTCGCCGCGCCCTGCGAAGTTGGCGACCACGCCGATCACCGGCGCGGTCGTCGGAGCTTCGAGGAGCTGCTGGAGCCGCTGGGCCGAGGCTTCCTGGGTATGGCCGATGCGCGCGACGACGACGATGCCCGTGACCAATCCGAGAATCGGCATGACGTCGCTGACCTCGAGCGGAGAGGGCGCGTCGATCAGGACGTAGTCGAAGTCCGCCGCCAGCGACTCCAGAAGATCCGATGCAGACTCGGCGGCGAGCAGGGCGGGCGGGTTGGCGATTCCCCTGTCCCCCGTGAGGACGAACAGGGATCCCGCACCCGAGCGCACGGCCGTGGCGACGTTCTCGCCGCTGTGCTGAGCGTGCTCGACGCGAGCGTGCTGAAGTGGCAGCACGCGCTGCATCGCGTCCTCCACCGGGACCGTTCCGGCAAGCGCATCAGCGAGGCCGTGCGTCCCGCCGAGGCCGAGCATGGCTGCTTGGGCAGGTCGCCGGAAGTTCGC
>JAXDGQ010000087.1:0-3022 GCA_034664965.1 Solirubrobacteraceae bacterium
CTCGCGGCCTGAATGACCTCATCTCTGGTCAGGGGCAGCGGCTCGGTTATCGTTCGCAGCGATGGCGAAGAGCGGGATGCGCCTGAATGTCTCCGCGATGGATGGCTCGATGCTCCGCGCGGAGCTCTTTTCACCTGACGGCGACGGGCCGCACCCCGGCGTCGTCGTGCTGCACGAGTCATTCGGCCTCAACGACGACATACGCCGAATCGCCCGTCGCTTCGCCGATGCCGGATATGCCGCACTGACCCCCGACCTGTACTCGCACGGGTCACGGATCGTGTGTCTCAGCCGCGTGATGGTCGACATGCTGCGGGGCAGTCTGGCTCGAGAGATCGCCGACATTCGCGCGGCAAGAGATGCGCTTGCCGCCCGGCCTGGCGTCGACTCTGAGCGGATCGCCGTGGCCGGGTTCTGCCAGGGCGGCGGCTTCGCCCTGATCGCGGGCACGCAGCCTGGTTTCTCGGCGGCCGCCGTCAACTATGGCGATGTGCCTGCGGATAGCTCGCGCCTGGACGGCGTGTGTCCGGTAGTCGCAAGCTACGGGCGCAAGGATCGCGTGGTCGGGCCAAAGATGGCCGCGCGCCTCGAGCGCCACCTCGCGGCCCTCGGCGTGCCCCATGACGTGAAGACCTATGACCAGGCCGGCCACTCCTTCTTCTCCCAGGTCGACGGCTGGCAAGGCTGGCTCGCGCGCGTGCCCACACCGATGGCTGTTGGCTACGACGAGGCAGCCGCCCGCGACGGCTGGGAGCGCATGCTCAGCTTCTTCGACGAGCACGTGCGCTGAAATCTGGCTCACGTCTGGGTGAGGAGACACGACGAGCACCCGTTCGCGGCGAGCGGCTAGGCTTGTGCGGTTGCGCACGCGGCGCGACGGAGACACGGAGAGGCGAACGGCTGGCGATGAAGCAGATCCCCCCACTCGATGCCGTCTGGCTGGCTCTCGAGTCGCGCGACACGCCGATGCACGTCGGCGGCCTGTTCGAGTTCACATTGCCGACGAACGCGCCGGCGGACTACCTCAAGCTGGAGTTCGAGCGGATGCGCGAGGCGCGGGCGATCCCGTCGCCGTGGAACCTGAAGCTCGTGGAGCCGCCGCTGCTCGGCGGGCGGGCGCCATTCATGCGCGAGACGCGCGACGTCGATCTGGACTACCACGTCCGCCACTCCGCGCTGCCCCACCCCGGTGGCCAGCGCGAGCTCGGAATCCTCGTCTCACGCCTGCACAGCCATCAGCTCGATCTGCACCGGCCGCTCTGGGAGGTTCATCTGATCGAGGGGCTCGAAGGCAACCGTTTTGCGATGTACAGCAAGATTCACCACTCGCTGGTCGACGGCGTCAGCGCGATGCGTCTGATCATGCGCGCGCTGTCCGAGGATCCCGATCGGCGCGGCATGGCCCCGTTCTGGACCGTGGGTGCAGGCGCGCGCCCTCGCCACGCCGGCGACCGGAACGGCGCGCTGGGAGCGTTCAAGGGCCCGCTCAATGTCGTGCGAGGCGCCGCCGCAGCCGCCGCCGGGCTCTCCCGCGCGGCGGTCGACTTGGCCGTCGCGGCGGTCGACGATCGCGCACTTCAGGCGCCCTACCGCGCCCCCAGCTCGGTGCTCGGGGGAAGCCTCGGCGGACAGCGGCGCTTCGCGACCCAGCAGTACAAGCTCGCACGCATCAAGCGCCTGGCGAAGGCCGCCGACTGCACGCTCAACGACATCGTCCTGTATCTCAGCGGGAGTGCCCTGCGCCGCTATCTCGCCGAGCACGCGCGCATCCCCGACCGCCCGCTCACCGCCGGGATCCCGGTGAACCTGCGCGAGGCCGACGATCAGTCGATGGGGACCGCCATCGGGATGATGGTGGCCGAGCTGGGCACCAACGTCGCCAACCCGATCCAGCGCCTTCAGGCGATCACGCGCTCCACCGCCGAGGCAAAGCGGCACCTCAGCGGGCTCCCGCCCGAGGCGCGCACCTCCTACACGCTGCTGATCAACGGCCCCTACATCGCAGGCCTGATGGCAGGCCTGGCCGGACATTCGCCGATTCCGTTCAACGTCGGGATATCGAACGTCCCGGGCCCTGTCGAACCGCTTTATCTGAACGGCTCGCGCTTGGATTCCCTGTCTCCACTGTCGCTGCTGCTGCACGGAAACGCCCTCAACATCACCTGCGTCAGCTACGCGGGCACACTCAACTTCGGACTCACCGGCGCTCGCGACACACTTCCCCACCTGCAGCGCCTGGCGATCTACATGGGCGACGCCCTCGCGGAGATCGAGGGGCTCGTGCTCGGCAAGAGCAAGCGCGCGCCGGCCTCAGCCAAACGAAAGTAGGCGCGCGCACCCCGCGCCCTGCGCCACACAGCGCGCTCTCGCACGCAGCACTATCGTGCCTCGCATGATGCGCCTCTATCACCGAGAGCACGCCGGGCGACCAATCCGCGTCGCGTGGACGCTCGAGGAGCTCGGCGAGCCGTATGAGATCACGACCATGACGCCCGATGAGGGCAAGGGCGAGGAGCACCGCGCACGCCATCCCCTGGGCCGGGTGCCGGTGCTCGAGGACGAGGACGGGTTCGTGTTCGAATCGGCGGCGATCTGCCTGCAGCTTGCCGACCTGCATCCCGACGCTGGCCTGGCGCCGGCACCGGGAACCCACGAGCGGGCGCTGCTGTACCAGTGGACGATCTTCGCCCCAGCCGAGCTCGAGCCGCCGCTGATCGAATCCGCCGTCCATGCCCAGGACGACCCTGACCGCGCCGCCACCGCGCGACGGCGCTTTGACAAGGCGGCGCGCGCGGTGTCCGACGCCCTCTCTGACGGCGAATATCTCGTCGGCGGGCGCTTTACGGTGGGTGACGTGCTCGTGGGAAGCACGCTGGCGT
The DNA here is from genome assembly GCA_034664965.1 of Solirubrobacteraceae bacterium. GTDB lineage: Bacteria > Actinomycetota > Thermoleophilia > Solirubrobacterales > Solirubrobacteraceae > Palsa-744. The sequence continues at coordinate 2,880 of JAXDGQ010000087.1, forward strand.
TTACCCAGCGCATCGGCTTCGCGGATGAGCTCCCGGCGAACCTGAGGGACTACATAGCGCGACTCGCGCAGCGGCCCGCCTACCAGCGCGCCCTAGAGCGCACGGCGCCGCGCTGACCCTGGGAGCGAACGCTCCGGCCGGAC
>JAXDGQ010000088.1:0-3349 GCA_034664965.1 Solirubrobacteraceae bacterium
GCTCGAAGCGGGCGATGATCTCGCCGGACAACCCCCGCGCGAAGGCGTCGGGCTTTACAAGGATCAACGTTCGGTCCATGGGTTCCTTTGCTGGATTGCGGATCTACGTCTAGGTGCTCGGCCGCGCGCGGCGGCTGGAGCTCGGGGCCGCACGCCCGCCGCGAGGCCGGGGTGCGGGCTCGGCGGCGGCCACGGGGGTCGCCCGCGTGTCCTGCTCGTCGCCATCCTCCTCGCCGGCGTCGGCGGCCGCGTCGAGTTCTTCGCGTGCGGCCTTCGCGCGCGCCGTCTCGGGCCTGCCCGTAGCGGGCGCTGCCTGCTCGGCGTCGATCGCGGCCTGCGTGCGGCGCCGGCGGGTGCGGCGCCCCGGCGCGGGTGCGGCCACCTCGGTTTCGCAGTAGGGACAGATCGTCCACGCCTGGTCGAGCGGGCGCGAGCAGCTGACGCAGCGCTCCTTGAGCTTGCGCAGGCAGCTCGGACAGCGCACGAAGTCGCGCTCGATGCGGTAGTCGCAGTGCGGACACAGCGAGTGGTCGAATTCGTGCAGGCGCGCCTCGGCTGCCTGCACCTCCAGTTCGCGCTCGTGCACGTCCTCCAGGTACTCGGGCGGGCGCAGGATCATGTAGACGATGGTGCCCACGAACGGGAACAGCGAGGCCGCGGTGGCACAGCCGACGAGCATCGGATCGTGGATCCTGCGCCGCGCGTCGGCGTAGGTCCAGTAGATCAATGACAGGTACAGGACGACGATGAACAGGATCAGCAGGTCGACGACCAGGTTCAGGCCGCTGCTTTCGATTCCGAAGTATGCGAGGGTGAGCATCGGCCGGCCGAGTTTAGAGAAATAGACGACCGAATCCGTAACCGGCCGCGAAGAACACCAGGATCACCAGCGCCACGATCAGCGCCACGGCGCCGATCATCGTCAGCACGGATGGACCCTCGCCGTTCACGATGCCGCCCTTCGCCGGGGATCGCGCGAGTCCTCTGCCGCGTCCTCGCCTGCGAGGCCGGCGAGCAGCTCGCCGACGAGGTAGACCGAGCCGGTTGCGAGCACCGCGCCACCGCGCTCGGCGGCCCAGCGCTGGGCGTCCGCAAGCGCCCGTTCCGGGCTCGGCTCGCCGGCGACGCGCTCGAAGCCCAGCTGGCGCGCAAGCGATTGAAGTGCCGCCGGCGACAGCGCGCGGGCGCTCGGCGGCGCCGTGAACCACGCCCGCTCGGCGGCGGCGAGCAGCGGCGCGAGCATGCCGACGGCGTCCTTGTCCTCCAGCACGCCGAGCACCAGCGCGAGCGGCCGCTCACCGGTGATCTCAGGCAAAGACCGCAGAAGCGCCCGCACCGCGTCGGGATTGTGCGCCCCGTCGAGCACCGTGAGCGGATCGCGATCGACCACCTGCAGGCGCCCCCGCACGCGTGTCGCGGCCGCCGCCTCGCGCACGGCCGCCTCGCGCGGCTCGATCCCCGCGTCGCGCAGGTAGGTCTCGGCGACGACGCGCGCGAGGGAGAAGTTGCGCCGCTGGAACTCGCCGCTTGCGCCCAGCGCCGCACCCCCCCAGCCGGCCGGCGCAGTGAGGATGCGCGTGCCGCGCTCGCCGGCGACACGCTGGGCGACCGCCAGCGCAGCCGGCGCCAGATCCGCGCCCAGCACGAGCGTCGTCGCGGGCCGCACGACGGCGAGCTTCTCCTCGGCGATGTCCCGCAGCGTCGGTCCCAGCCAGCGCGTGTGCTCCAGCCCGACGTTGGTGAGCGCCGTCACGCGCGGCTCGACCACCGAGGTGGCGTCGTATCGTCCGCCCAGGCCGGCCTCGATCGCCGCCACCGCCACCCCCCGCTCGGCCATCTGCCACAGCGCGGCCGCGGTCAGCAGTTCGAACTGAGTCACGTGGTCGTCGCCCGCGAGCGTGCGGTTGACCCGCTCGGCGGCCCATGCCGCCCGGGCGATCGCTGCGGCGAACGCATCGGCGTCGATGTCTCGTTCGTCGACCTGCAGGCGCTCGCGGTAGGAGATCAGATGCGGCGACGTGTACGCCGCCGTGCGCAGCCCATGACGCTGCAGGATCGCGGCGACCATGCGCGTCGTCGAGGTCTTGCCGTTGGTGCCGACCACGTGGACGGTGTCAATGCGCCGCTGGGGCGAGCCGAGCACGGTCATCATGCGGCGCATTCGATCCAGGCCGAAGCGCATGCCGAAGAGCTCCAGCGAGCGCAGGTGCGCTTCGGCTCGAGCCTCGTCCCACGATGGCGACCGCGCGGCTCCCGGCGCGACGGCGCCCGCACGCTGGCAGGCGGTGCTGGGCGGTCTGCGATCGGTGGGCGGTGTCATCGTCCGCTTGGGGGCGACGCGCCGGCGCGCTAGGCGTCGGGGTGGCGGCGCAGGTAGTCGATGAAGACCGGCCGCAGAGCCTCGCCGAGCTTGCCGTCGCCGCTGTGCAGCGCGTCGGAGATCAGGCCTTTGGAGGACTGGATGTCGTACTCGCCCTCGCCCTCGTCGCCGCTGATCGTCTCGGCGGCGGGGATCAGCGCCAGGAGGCGCCAGAAGAACTTCAGGTCGACATGCCGCTCGGCGCGGCGCACCGCACGGTCGTGCAGCTCGTGCGTCGAGAGGCTGTCGAGGTCCTCGTCGGCCATCTCTGCGATCACCCGCTTGCGGCGAAGCCCGGCATCGCCGGCGCCTAGCGGCGCTTTCGCCCGCGGCGCCCGCGTCCGCCGCGCCACAGCGACGACAGATCGCGGACCATGCTCTTCAGATCCAGCTTGCCGGCCAGCTTGCGCAGCTCCAGGCGCTGCTTGACGCTGAGGTTGCTCGCGCGCCCGCGCGATTCGCGCACGAGCGCGGCCAGGCGCGCGCGCTCCTTGCCCGACAGCGCGTTCCAGCGCTTGCTGACGATCATCGCCCCGCGTGCGACCGCCAGCCAGGGCACCGCGGCGGCAGTGCTCTTCAGGCGCGACTTGGACTCGCGGTGCTTGGACACAGGCCGATAGTAGCGAGCGTGGCAGCGCGCGGGCGCCGTCGGCTTCGGGTCAGCCGGCGCCGAGCGAGCCCGACGCGCCTACGCCGACTCCTCGCGCAGGGACGAGTCCTGCGCCTCTTCCGGCGCGGCTTCGGTGACGAGCGTCGGCGTGAGCCCCTTCTCGACCGTCTCCTTGGTCACCACGCACTTCTTCACGTCGCGTCGCGAGGGCAGCTCGAACTGCACCTCCAGGAGGATCTCCTCGATGATCGAACGCAGCCCGCGCGCGCCGGTCTCGCGCGCCAGGCCCTTCTCGGCGACAGCCGTGAGCGAGTCCTCGGAGAACACCAGCTCGATGCCGTCGAAGGAGAAGAAGCGCTGGAACTGCTTGACCAGCGCGT
>JAXDGQ010000089.1:0-3401 GCA_034664965.1 Solirubrobacteraceae bacterium
AGCCGCGCTCCATGCGCATCGTCTACCAGGGCGAGCTGGGCTTCGGCGTGACCGCCAAGGACCTGATCCTCGGCACGCTCGGGCACATCGGCGTCGGCGGCATGACCGGCCACGTCGTCGAGTACGCCGGCCCGGCGATCGAGGCGCTGTCGATGGAGGGGCGCATGACCGTCTGCAACATGACCATCGAGGGCGGCGGGCGCGCCGGCATGATCGCGCCCGACGAGACCACCTTCGCCTGGTTCGCCGACAGCGATCGACCTGGCGCTCCGCACGGCGAGGATCTCGATAAGGCGATCGCTGACTGGCGCGAGCTGCGCACCGACGACGGCGCGCAGTTCGACTCCGAGACGGTCATCGACGCCGGTGAGATCTCCCCGCAGGTGACCTGGGGGACGAACCCCGGCATGGTGCGTGCCGTCACCGAGAGCGTGCCCGCCCCCGAGGAGTTCGACAGCCCGGCCGACCGCGAGGCGACCGAGCGCGCGCTCGCCTACATGGACCTGCAGCCGGGCACGCCGATCGAGCAGATCGCGCTCGACCGCGTGTTCATCGGCTCGTGCACGAACTCGCGCATCGGCGATCTGCGCGCCGCCGCCAAGGTCGTGCACGGGCGCAAGGTCGCCCCCGGCGTCGACGCGATGGTCGTGCCCGGCTCCCAGCAGGTCAAGAAACAGGCCGAGGCCGAGGGCCTGGACCGCGTGTTCCGCGAGGCCGGCTTTGACTGGCGCGTGGCCGGCTGTTCGATGTGCCTGGGCATGAACCCCGACATCCTTCAGCCCGGCGAGCGCTGCGCATCGACGTCAAACCGCAACTTCGAGGGCCGCCAGGGACGCGGCGGGCGCACGCACCTGGTCTCCCCGCAGATGGCCGCCGCCGCTGCCATCGAGGGTCACTTCGTCGACATAAGGAGCTGGAGCTGATGGATTCGATAAGCGTCATCTCCGGCCCGGTCAGCCACCTCGACCGCGCCGACGTGGACACCGACCAGATCATGCCCAAGCAATTCCTCAAGCGAGTCGAGCGCACGGGCTTCGGCGAGTTTCTGTTCTACGACTGGGCCAAGCAGCCCGGCTGGGACCTGCCGGCCAACCCGATCCTGGTCGCCGGCGAGAACTTCGGCTGCGGATCGTCGCGCGAGCACGCGCCGTGGGGCTTGCAGGACTACGGCTTTCAGGCGATCGTCGCGCCGAGCTTCGCCGACATCTTCTACTCAAACTGCACCAAGATCGGCCTGCTGCCGGTCGTGATCGACGCCGAGGACTGTCGCGCACTGGCGCGCGCCGGGACAGGCGAGGTGGATCTGCTGGCGCAGGAGGTGCGCTTCGCCGGGCGCGAGGCCGCTTTCCAGATCGACCACGAGATCCGCCACCGCCTGCTCAACGGCCTCGACGACATCGCGATGACGCTCGAGCAGTCGGCGGAGATCGCTGAGTACGAGTCAGAGCACGACCGCGAGCGCGGCTGGGCCGCGAGCGCGACGACGGCGCTGTAGAGCCGACGGCAAGATGAGCCAGCGCATCGTCACGCTTTCAGGCGACGGCATCGGGCCGGAGATCATGGCTCCGACGCTCGACCTGCTCAGCCGGCTGGGGGACTTCGAGTTCGAGGAGCACATCTTCGGCGGTGCGTCGATAGATGCGCACGGAACCGCTCTGACCGACGACGTGCTCGCAGCCTGCAGGGGCGCCGACGCCGTTCTGCTGGCCGCCGTCGGCGGACCCAGGTGGGACACCACCGACCCGGACAAGCCGCGCCCCGAGCAGGGCCTTTTGGGGCTGCGCAAGGGGCTCGGGCTGTACGCGAACCTGCGCCCGGTCAAGCCGCTGCCGGCACTGTATGACGCCTCGCCGCTGCGGCGCGAGCGCATCGAGGGGACTGACCTGCTCGTCGTGCGCGAGCTCACCGGCGGCATCTACTTCGGCGAGAAGACGCGCACCGAGGACTTCGCCTCCGACGTATGCTCGTACAGCACCGAGGAGATCGAGCGGATCGCGCGCACTGCCTTCGGGGCGGCGAGGGCGAAGGTGTCGAGCGTCGACAAGGCCAACGTGCTGGAGACCTCGCGCCTGTGGCGCCAGGTCGTCTCAGAGCTGCATTCGCGCGAGTTCGCGCACATCGAGCTCGAGCACGTGCTCGTCGACAACGCCGCGATGCAGCTCGTCTCGGCGCCGCGCGACTTCGACGTCATCCTCACCGAGAACATGTTCGGCGACATCCTCTCCGACGAGGCCGCCATGCTCACGGGCTCGATCGGCATGTTGCCGAGCGCCTCGCTCGGCGGCGGCGGCCCCGGACTGTTCGAGCCGGTGCACGGCTCCGCGCCGGACATCGCCGGCCGGGGGAGCGCCAACCCGCTGGCGATGTTCCTCTCCGCGGCGATGCTGCTGCGCCACGGGCTCGGCTTGGAAACCGAGGCGGCGGCTGTAGAATCGGCCGTTGAAGGGGCGCTGGAGGCGGGGCTGCGCACCGCCGATCTCGGAGGCTCGGCGGACACCAGGCAGGCAACCGAGGCAGTGCTCGCGAACATCGAATAGGAGCGCATTGAACGTGGACCCCACCGACCTCATATGGATGAATGGAGAGTTCGTCGCATGGGAGGACGCCAAGATCCACGTCCTGACGCACGGCCTGCACTACGGAACCGGCGTGTTCGAGGGCGTTCGCTGCTACGACACGCAGCTCGGCCCGGCGGTGTTCCGCAATGCCGAGCACGTCGAGCGCCTGTTCCGCTCGGCGGCGCTGTACTACATGGACATCCCCTTCTCGCCCGAGCAGCTGCGCGCGGCGACGCTCGAGCTGGTGGCGCGCAACGGCCTGCGCGAGTGCTACATCCGCCCGATCGCCTACCGCGGCTACGGCTCGATGGGCCTGAATCCGCTCGACTCGTGCGTCGACGTGACCATCGCCTGCTGGGAGTGGGGCAAGTACCTCGGCGAGGAGGGCTCGAGCAAGGGAGTGCGCGCGCAGGTCTCCTCGTGGCGGCGCATCGGCCCCGACTCGCTGATCCCCCACGCAAAGGCGTCCGGGCAGTACCTCAACAGCGTGCTCGCGAAGGTCGAGTCGGTCAAGGCCGGCTACGACGAGGCGATCCTGCTGGACGACCACGGCTACGTGTGCGAGGGCACAGGCGAGAACCTCTACGTGGTGCGCGACGGCGTGATCGCGACGCCGGGCCAGAGCAACTCGATCCTCGACGGCATCACGCGCCGCTCGATCATGCAGATCGCCTCGGACCTCGGTTACAGCGTCTTCGAGCGCGACATCGCGCGCGCGGAGATGTACCTGGCCGACGAGGTCTTCATGTCGGGCACGGCCGCGGAGATCGTGCCGGTGCGCGAGGTCGACGACCACGCCGTCGGCACGGGCAAGCCCGGTGAGATCACGCGCGTGATCCAAGC
>JAXDGQ010000090.1:0-11774 GCA_034664965.1 Solirubrobacteraceae bacterium
TGCGCGGCTTGCCGCTGTATCGCTACTCCAAAGACCACGCCAAGGGCGACGCCAACGGAGAGGGCATCGAAAGCTTCGGTGGGACGTGGCACGCGATGAGCGCGGCGAGCGGAGAAAGCGCGCACAAACCGGCGATGACGAACACGCCGCCGATGACGCCCGCGCCGAGCTACCCGCCGAGCCAGCCGACGCAACCGGCCACTCCCGCGACGACCCCGACGACGACCGCCCCGACGACGACGCCGACGACTTCCACACCGCCGCCGTACCCGTACCCGACGTACTGACCCCGCTGCCGGCGGCGGCGGCTCGCTCAGCGTGTGCCGTCGGCGCCGTGCGAGCGCTCTTGGCGCGCGAAGTCGGCGAGTTGAGCGGGGACGACGGCGAGAAAGCCGCAGATGAGAAAGCCGAAGAGGGCGGCGACGCCGATCGCGTGTGCCCAGCCGGCTTCGGCGACGGTGAGAAAACCGAAGCCGGCCAGCAGGCAGGCGCCGGCGGCACGTGCGAGCAGGCCCGGGGCGGATGCAGCGAGCAGCCGGCCGAGCTCCGATCGGCCCGCCGCGGCGGCGGCGCTGCCCCCGGCGTCCGGCTCGCCGTGATCGAGGCGGCCCTGCAGGACGAGCCTGAACAGCAGAGCGAGCGACGGGAAGAGGATCGTCGCACCGGCGATCACGGAGATCACGACGACCACGAGCGTGTCGTGCGGGGCGGCCGCCTGCTGCACGGTCAGGCCCTCGAGCAGCAGGGGGCGCTGGGCGAGCGCCCACCCGGCGAGCACCGCGGCGACGGCGAGCGCGGCCGTGTAGCGAGCGGCCTCGAAGCTGCTGCGCCGCACGAGCTCGAGCGTGGCGAGGCCGGCAACCGCGGAGACGATCACGGCCGCGAGCGCGCTGCCGTGCAGCAGGCGCGTGTAGAGGAAGTGCGCGTCGGAGCGCACCACGATCAGCCCGGCGAAGGCGACGGCGCCGCTCACCAGCCCCGTCACCAGCGCGCGCACGCGCAGCGCCGCCAACAGGTCGTCGTCGCTGCCTTCGCCGCTTACGCGTCGCGCATCCGCGGCGAGGAAGACCGCCGCCAGATACGCCGAGTTGGCCACGGCGAGCACGCCGACCATGATCGACGTCGGGTTCAGCCAGCTGGAGAACATGTCTCCGGCGGCGTTGCCGACGGGCACGCGCTGGGAGGCGATGCCGCCGACGATCGTTCCCAGCGCGAACGGCGTGAGCACGGAGGAGAGCGCAAACACGAGGTCCACACGGCGCCGTTCGGCGGCCGTCTCGGTGCCAGCGCGTAGCGCGTAGGAGGCGCCGCGCATGATGATGCCGACTGCGGCGATGAACAGCGGGACCGACAGCGTGGAGGCGATCGACGCGAAGGCGGTCGGGTAGGCCGTCCAGGTCACGGTGATCACGAAGATCAGCCACACGTGGTTGGCCTCCCACACGGGCGCCATCGCCTCGTGGGCGTGGTCGCGGATGCGCTCGCCCATCCTGCCGGCGCCCGCGAGCAGCTGCCAGAAGCCCGCGCCGAAGTCCGCGCCTGCGAGAACGACGTACAGCGCCAGGCCGATCAAGACGAAGATCAGCGGGATCTCATAGAGGTGCATCAGGGCGCGGGGGAGGGGGTCGGGGGCGGGGGCGACGCCTCGCGCAACGGCTGGCGCGCCAGGCGCCGCAGGATCCAGATGACCGCGCACACGACCCCGAGGTAGACGAGCGCGAGCGTCGCATAGCCGACGACGATGCCGCCGGCGCCGGTGACGGCCTGTGAGGTGAGCATCACCTGGTAGACGATCCACGGCTGGCGTCCGACCTCGGTGGTCACCCAGCCTGCGATCAGGGCGACCAGCGAAGCTGGCCCCGCGAGCGCGACCGCGCGATAGAACCACGCCGACTCGGGCAGGCGCCTTCGCCTGATGCGCACGGCGAGCAGCCACACCCCGAGCAGCGCCAGCAGGGTGCCGATGCCGACCATCGTCTGAAAGGAGATGCGCACCACGTTGATCGGCGGCCGGCGGTCCTTGGGCACCGTGTCGAGGCCTGTGACCGTAGCGTTGGGGTCGTGGAAGGCGAGCAGCGAGAGCAGTTTGGGGATCTCTATTCCGTATTTGACTTTTTCGTTTTCATACCAGCCGAGCAGATGCTCGGGCGCTCCCTTGGTCGTCTTCGCCAGGCCCTCCAGCGCGGCCAGCTTGATCGGCTGCTGGGTGGCGACGTCGCGCGCGGCCCAGTCTCCGACGAGCACCTGCACGGGCGAGGCGAGCGCGGCGATCGTCAGCGGGATCGCCAGCGCGGTGCGCTCATAGCGCCCCCATTTGCCGCGCAGCCTGCCGATCGCGTAGGCGCCGGCGACGAGGAAGCCGCAGACGATGTATCCGGCGATGTACATGTGCGTCAGCTCGGGCCACAGGAAGCCGTTGTCGAATAGCGCCGTCAGCGGGTGCACGTCGGTTACGTGACCGCCGACGAGCCGGAAGCCGGTCGGGTGATTCATCCACGCGTTGACCGCGATGACCATCAGCGAGCCTGTCATGCCGGCTATCACGATCGGGATTCCGCTGAGGAAGTGCGCGCGCGGCGAAAGCCGGTTCCAGCCGTAGACGTAGATGCCGATGAAGATGGCCTCCATGAAGAAGGAGAAGCCCTCGATCGCGAAGCCGAGGCCGAACACGCTGCCGAAGGTGGCGGTGAACTGGGGCCACAAGAGGCCCATCTCGAAGCTGAGGATCGTGCCGGTAATCACGCCGACGGCGAACAGTGCGGCCATGATCCGCGTCCAGCGGCGAGCGAGCGTGCGATAGAGCTCGTCGCCGGAGCGCAGGAACAGCCACTCGGCGAACAGGACCATCGCCGGGAAGGCGATGCCGAAGCACACCAGGGGGATGTGCATCGTGAACGACAGCGCCTGCATCTGTCGCGCCTGCAGCAGATACGCCTGATGCGCGGCCGTCATCGCAACCTTTTGTATAGCTCGCGCGCCGGTCGATGCAACGCGGTCGCCAGCGGGTCAGTCTTCGGCGAGGCGCTCCAGCAGGGGCAGCGCGTCCGCGAGCAGCCGCTGCTCGCGCGGTGTGAGGTCGTCGGCGATTGCGTTGGCGAGCCAGCCCTCGCGGTGGCGCCGGTCGGCCTGCAGCGTTTGCAGGCCGCGCTCGGTCAGCTCCACTAGCGTGCGCCGGCCGTCAGCCGGGTCCGCGCGACGCGCGATCAGCCCATCGGCCTCGAGATCGGCGATCGTCTGGGTCATCGATTGCGGGCGCACGCGCTCGAGAGCGGCGAGGTCGCCGATCGATCTGCGGCCTTCGCGATCGAGGCGGCCGAGCACCGAGCCCTGGGTGAAGGGGAAGCTGTGCTCGGCGCGAAGTCGCCGGACGAGATGCCCGAGCGCCAGGCGCAACCTGCTGGCGAGCAGGCTCGTGTCGACCGCGGTGGCCACGTCTGAACTGTAGCGAATATCATCAGGAAGACTGCTCAGTTTTCCTGTATATATAAATAGATGTCGTTCGCCTTGAAGAGCCGCGGCAACGGTCGCGCCGACGCGCTCGCATCGGGTCGTCCCGACCGCTACAAGTGGATCGCCCTGTCCAACACGACGCTCGGCGTGCTGTTGGCCACGCTCGATGCGTCGATCACGCTGATCGCGATGCCGGCGATCTTCCGCGGCATCCATCTCGATCCGCTGCAGCCCGCCAACAGCTTCTACCTGCTGTGGATGATCCTCGGCTTCCTCGTGGTCTCGAGCGTCTTGATCGTCAGCCTCGGGCGCCTGGGGGACATGTACGGGCGCGTGCGCATATACAACCTCGGCTTCGTCATCTACACGGTCGCCTCGCTGCTGTTGACGATCGACTGGATGACCGGCCGAGCGGGCGCGACCTACCTGATCGTCTTTCGCATCGTGCAGGGCATCGGCGCGGCGTGCCTGCTGGCCAACGCCGCGGCGATCATCACCGACGCATTTCCCGCCAACCAGCGTGGCATGGCGCTGGGGATCAACAACATCGTCGGCGTCAGCGGCATGTTCGTCGGGCTCGTGCTGGGCGGCCTGCTGGCGCCGATCGACTGGCGCCTGGTCTTCCTGATCTCCGTGCCGGTCGGCCTGTTCGGCACCGTGTGGGCGTACCTGAAGCTCGAGGAGCGCTCACAGCCGCGCCGGGCGCCGGTGGACTGGTGGGGCAACGTGACCTTTGCGCTGGGGCTGATCCTGATCATGGTCTCGGTCACTTACGGCATCCGTCCATACGGCGCGAGTCAGACCGGCTGGGGCAGCCCGCGGGTGATCGCCCTGCTCGGCGCCGGCGTCGCCTCGCTGATCGCCTTCGTGATGATCGAGGGGCGCGTGGAGAACCCGATGTTCCGCCTGCCGTTGTTTCGCATCCGCGCGTTCGCCTTCGGCTCGCTGTCCACGTTCCTGTCCGCGGTCGCGCGCGGCGGGCTGATGTTCATGCTGATCATCTGGCTGCAGGGGATCTGGCTGCCCGAGCACGGGGTCGACTACGTCGACACGCCGCTGCGCGCCGGCCTGTACATGCTGCCGCTGACGCTCGGCATGCTGATCGCCGGCCCGACGTCGGGTTACCTGTCCGACCGCTTCGGCGCGCGCTGGTTCGCCACCGGAGGGATGCTCGGCTCGGCGCTCAGCTTCGGGCTGCTGAGCCTGCTGCCGATCGACTTCCCGTTTGTTACGTTCGCCGCCGTGCTGCTGCTGATGGGCGCCTCGATGGGGCTGTTCGCCTCGCCCAATCGCGCCGCGGTGATGAACAGCCTGCCGCCGCAGGACCGCGGCGCAGGCGGCGGCATGAACCAGACCTTCCAGAACTCCGCGCAGGTGCTGTCGGTTGGGATCTTCTTCACGCTGATGATCCTCGGACTGGCGTCGAACCTGCCGCACGCGCTCGCCTCCGGCCTGCAGGCTCACGGCGTATCGGCGGCGAGCGCGCACAGCGCCGCGAACGTCCCGCCGGTGTCGATCCTGTTCGCCGCCTTCCTCGGCTACAACCCGGTCGAACATCTCGTGGGAGGGCACGTACTGGGCGCGCTGTCGGCGCAGAATCACGCGGCCCTGACGGGGCGCTCGTTCTTCCCGCAGCTGATCTCCGGGCCCTTCAGCAGCGGCCTGCACGCGGCCTTCCTGTTCGCGATCGTCGCCTGCCTGATCGCCGCAGCAGCGTCGCTGATGCGCGGCGGCACCTACCACCACGGCGAAGAGGCCGGTGCGGGCCGGGGCCCCTCGCAAGCGATGTCCGAGCTGGGGCGCGGGGAGACCGCTGCACCCGGCGTCACCGCGATCCCGCGATAGGGGATCGTCCACGATAAAGCGGACTTTGGTTCGTTTGCCGCGCAGGGGTGCTTGCAATCAGTCCCAGAGTGAGTACTTGCAATGGGTGAGACCAGAACGCATCGAGAAAGGTGCTCGAGATGAAACTTGGACGTTTGCTGCTACGCGCCACAGTCGGCGGATTTTTCATTGGACACGGGACGCAGAAGCTGTTTGGCTGGTTCGGCGGGAGCGGGCTGAAGGGGACCGCTGAAGGCTTCGAGCAGCTGGGCCTGCGACCGGCCAAGGCGAACGCCCTTGCGGCGGGTCTCGCCGAGACCGGCGGCGGCGCGATGATGCTGGCGGGCCTGGAGACGCCGCTCGCAGCGGCTGCGCTGACGGCGACGATGCTGACGGCGATCAGGACGGTGCACCTCGAGAACGGTCCCTGGGCGGCCGAGGGCGGGTACGAGTACAACGTCGTGCTGATCGCCGCGGCGCTGGCGATCGCCGAGCTCGGGCCCGGCCCGCTGTCCCTGGATGCGGCGCGCGGTCGCGAACGCGGCGGCTCTCGCTGGGCGCTGGCCGCGCTGGCCGGCGGCGTGGCGGGCGCGCTCGGAGCCCATCTGGCATCCTCCAGCCAAGCCGCGCAGGCCCCGGCCACCGCGCAGGAATCGTCCTCGCCCAACGGTGCCTCGGCCGCGAAGGAGAGCGCGGCGGCCGCCGCATAGCGGAGCCCCGGCGGAGGCCGGCTCAATCGAGATAGGTCGCGAACTCGCCGGGCGGCGCGCGCTCGGGCACGCGCTGCTCCTGCACCGGCGTGCCGAGGTAGAGCAGGCCCAGCGGAGACTCCTGCGCGCCGAGGCCGAGCAGCTCGCGCGCCCGCTGATCCTCCAGCAGCGGCACAGTGCGCCAGTAGCCGGCGAGGCCGCGGGCGTGTGCCGCGAGCAGCACGATGTAGGCGGCGACGGCCGTCGCCAGCAGGTCCTCGCGATCCTGCGCAGGGTCGCCGGTGCTCTGCACGCTGACCACGACCAGCGTGGGCGCGCGGCGCAGCTTGACGGCCGAACCCGGCTGCGCCTGTTCGGCGAGCGCCATCAGCCGCTCGCGCGAGCGCGGCCCGAGCACGCGAAAGCGCCACGGGTTGGTCAGGTGGTGGTTGGGCGCCCAGCGTGCCAGCTCGAACAGCTCGTCGAGCGTCGCCGCGTCCAGCGCGTCGGAGCCGAACGCCTTGTGCGTGCGGCGCGTGCGGATGGCCTGCTCGAGCTTCATCGCATGACAACCGTAGAGCGCTGCGGGCGCGCGCCGGGGCGTATGCTCCGCGCAGACGGTGGCGCCCGCCCGTCACGGCGGCAGGGAAGGATCCGCACCGGGCGGTGTCCTAACACCCGACGACCCCGACCATTGGAGGACCCGACGTGAGGTTCCAAGCAGCAGGTCACGCAACGAAGCGCTCCGTGTTCTCGATCTCCTCGCTCGCGCTCGCGTCGGCTCTGCTGGCGCTGGCCGGCTGCGGGAGCTCCTCGTCCAGCTCCTCCTCGGCGAGCACCGCGGCGCAAGCCCCGACCACCAGCTCGGCGGCGGCGCCCACGACGAGCTCGGCCACCTCGGCGACGCCGGCCCCGGCGGGCGGATCGAAAAAGCTGAGCCTGGAAGCCAACCCCGAAGGCCAGCTTGCCTACAACACCAAGTCGCTGACCGCGAAGGCCGGCAAGGTGTCGATCGACTTCACCAACAAATCGCCGGTGCCGCACAACGTCACGATCGAATCGCCGTCCGGCCAGCAGGTCGGCGCGACACCGACGTTCGTGGGCGAATCCAAGGCGCTCTCAGTCAGCCTCAAAGCTGGCGCCTACAAGTTCTTCTGCTCGGTCCCAGGTCACCGCCAGGCGGGCATGGAAGGCACGCTGACGGTCAAGTAGCGACAGCTGCGCTGTGGCGCCCGGGCGATCCCGGGCGCCGGCGGCGATACGGCCGCTCAGCTGCGCGTCCACGCAGCGGTCGACCCGGAGAGGGCATGCGCGGCGAGCGCCAGGGCGCCGCCGAGTGCGAGCGCGAGTGCGAGCGTGGCGGCAACCGACACGCGCAGCGTGAGCAGGCCGCCGGCGACCGCACCGATCAGCATCGCGGCGATGGCGACGCTGCGGCGCCCGGCGTTTGCGCCGGCGCCGCCGACGGAGCCGGCTTCGGAAGCCAGGCCGGTGAGCGTGCGCGTGAGCACGGTCGTGGTCAGCTCGGGGACGGCGATGCGCAGCGCGGCGGCATTCTGCACGCCCATCGCCAGCGCGAGCGCGACGATCAGCGCGTAGCGCGCGCCCTCGGCGAGCGGTTCGCGCGCGAGCAGCGCGAGCACCAGCGCGAGCAGGATCAGCGACGCCTGCGCCACGGTGGCCGCGCGCAGCAGGCGTCCGCGGTGAGCCGCGTTTCGCGATCCCAGCCAGCCGCCGGCGAAGGCGCCGGCCAGAAAGGAGGCGAGCGCGAGCAGCGACGCGGGGACCGAGAGGCCGCCGGCGCCGGCGAGCGCGAAGCCCAGGAAGACGACGTTGCCGGTCATGTTGGCGACGAACACGTGCCCGAGCTTGAGGTAGCTGACGGCGTCGACCAGGCCGGTCAGGAGCGTGAGGGCGACCATCATCGGCACCAGCGGGCCGTGCCGATCGCCCGGGGGCGGACGCAGCGTCAATGCGGCGTCGCGCAGGGCGCTCATCGATGGCCGCCGGCGCTGCGCGCAGGGTCGCTGGAGCTCGTGCCCACGCCCGGAAGTGTCGTCCGCGCGGCGGACGGGAGTGCGCAGATAGGCTCCGGCGCGTGACCGGCGCTCAGCGCTCTATGACATCAGACGGGGGTGGAGATCGGCTACGCCCAATGGGCGCCGACGGCTTCGCGCCGCCGGTTGTGCTCCACGACCTGGTGCATGCGCTTGACGACTGCCGCCTTGCGGGCTCGATCGTCGAGGTCCTCGCCTGAGGCCGCGGACGACCGCGCACCGATAGATGAGCATCGGCGAGATCATCGCGATCGGCGTGGCCGGCACCGCCGCGGGCACGATCAACACGGTCGTGGGCAGCGGCACGCTGGTCACGTTTCCGGTGCTGCTGGCGTTCGGCTATGCGCCGGTGACGGCCAACGTGTCGAACACGATCGGGCTCGTGCCCGGCTCGGTGTCGGGCTCGATCGGCTACCGGCGCGAGCTGGCCGGCCAGCGGGCGACGGCGATCAGGCTCGGCGCGATGTCGGTGCTCGGCGGCGTGACCGGCGCGGTGCTGCTGCTGGTGCTGCCGGCGTCGGCGTTCAAGGACGTCGTGCCGGTGTTCATCGCCGCCGCGGTCGCGCTAACGGTGCTGCAGCCGCGGCTGAACCGGCGCCTGGCGGGGCACGTCGCCGCGCGCTCGCGCCGGATGAGCCTGCTCACCCCCCTGGCGGTTTACATAACTGGCGTCTACGGCGGCTATTTCGGCGCGGGGCAGGGGATCCTCCTGCTGGCGATCTTCGGCGTGATGCTGCCGCAGAGCCTGCACCGCTCCAACGCGCTGAAGAACGTGCTCGCCGGAACCGTCAACGGCGTCGCCGGCGCGTACTTCATCGTCGCTGCGCACGTCGAGTGGGCGCCCGCGGCGATAATCGCCATCACCTCGATAGTCGGCGCGCAGATCGGCGCGCGCTACGGCCGGCGCCTGCACCCGAACGCGCTGCGCGCGCTGATCGTCGTCGTCGGCGTGGCGGCGATCGTCGATCTGCTGGTCAGCTGAGCACGGCCCGCTGAGCAGAGCGATCGTCGCGCGGTCGAGCCGACGCCGCGTCAGCGGGCTGCGAAGGGATCGGCGGGATCGCCTGGCAGCACGTCCTGCAACCACTGACGCGCGAGGGGGATGTGAGACGGGTCGATTTCGTGTCCGCCGGCGAACTCGTGGTAGTCGACGTCGAGTCCTGCCGCGACCAGCTGCTCGCGTGCGCGGCGGGCGAACTCGACGCTGATCACGGGATCGCTTCGCCCATGAGCGATGAACGCGCGAACGGCGCTGCGATCGGCCAGGTGCGCCTGCCAGCCCTCGACGGTCGGGATGAAACCCGAGAAGGCCAGTATGCCCGCAGGCGCCGGGCGGTTGCCACCAAGCGCCAGCGCGTAGCTCATCACCGAGCCCATCGAAAAACCGCCCAGGACGGTGTGTTGAGGCGAGATGCCGGTGCGCTGCCACAGCGCGTCGTGAAACTCGCCGAGCTGGGCATAGGCGGCGTGAAAGGACTCGGTGTCGGGGTAGCCCACACGCGGCACGAGATACCAGTGGTTGCCGGGCCAGCCGGCGATCGTCAGCGGTGCGCGCGGCGTCACGACGTGCATTCGCTGCGCGGGGTCGAGCTCGTCGGCGAGCGCCAACAGGTCGTGCTCGTCGGCGCCGCGCCCGTGGTGCAGCACGAGCAGCCCGGCCGCCCGGCCCGCCGCGGGGCGCTCGCGAAAGACCGGCCCGCTCATCGGCGGCTCACGCGGCGTTTCGGTTCAGCCGGCGCCGCCCGCCCGCTGGGGCCTCGGCGGCGATCACCCCATCAGCCCTGCTGCCCGATCCAGGCGAGGATCGCCTTGGAGTGGATCAGCGTCGTCCCGTCGGCGAGCTTCAGCGCCGGCAGCTTCGCGTCGCCGGTCGCCTCGCGGAGCTCCTCGCGCGAGCCTTTGCGCATGAACGGCAACGGGCTGCCGTGGGCGGCGAGGACCTTGTCGTACTCGATGCCGGCACTGCGCAGAGCCTCCTGAACGCGCCGGCATGGATGTATCCGCGGGCCGCCGTCGTCGCCGTGGCATACGAACAGCGTTGGCGTCTCGGTCATCTCGTCTCCGGTGTCTCGGGGGTTGTGCGTGGAGCCTACTCACGGGACAGGTTCACGAGCGGCGCCACGGTAGCGCCGTAGTGCGATCAGCGCCCAGATCGCCTCGACCACTCCGAACGGCCACGTCCCCGCGAGGAAACCGTAGACGCTAGAGAGCGCACAGCCGCAGGCGAACGCGAGCACGAATCCGGGGTGGCGGCGCTCGAGCGCGTAGGCGACCATCATGAACGTGACGGCAGTCGCGCCGAAAGCGGTAAGCACGCGTCAGCCTGTCGCGGCGCGCGGCACGGGCGCCTGCAGGCCGAGCGCGAAGGCGATCGCCTCGAGCGCCGGCGCTTGCTCGGGCCGTGAGACCGACACGCTCAAGCGTCGCCGATCGGGCTCGAAGCCGAGCTCGTAGAAGGGGCAGCACTCGCGCTCGATCGCGATCGTCTGCTCAACCAGCCTCGTGTCGACGTGTTGGTCGAGCTCGACTACGAGGCGCAGCGAGCTGCGGTGAAGCACGCGTGCTCCTGCGCCGGCCTGCCGGTAGCGCTCGTACTGGGCGCGCAGACCGATGTCGTCCAGGGCGCAACTCGGTGCCGTCGGCAGCGACTCCATACCGACAGCTTAGGCAAGAACCCATACACCTCAACGGACGTTAGGATGTTGATCGATGTCTGACGATCGCTGTGAGCTGCTGTGTCTCGACCTTCCGCGCGCCGAGGAGCTTCGTAAGGCTCGCCTGCAGCCGGCGGTCGCCGAGGAGCTGGCCGCTGCGGCCAAGGCGCTCGGCGATCCTACGCGCCTCACCTTGGCGGTGGCGCTGCGCGATGGGGGAGAGCTCTGCGTGTGTGATTTGAGCTGGGTTGTCGAGCGGGCGGAGAATCTCGTCTCCCACCACGTCCGCGCGTTGCGCGCCGCCGGCCTGGTTCGCTCCCGTCGCGAGGGCAAGATGGTCATCTACGCGCTGACCGAGCGCGGCGAGACGCTGCTCGAGGTGATCCTGGCGCGCCGGGTGCCGGTATGAGCACCCAGGTCCCGTTGCTCCCCGTCATCGCGCCCGGCGGCGGAGCTCGCCCGCGGCTCGTGCGCCGCGCGAGGTTGCTCTCGCTGCTCAGCATCGCCTGGATGAGCCTCGAGGCGGGCGTGGCGATCGTCGCGGCGCTGGTCGCGGGCTCGGTCGCGCTGCTCGGTTTCGGATTGGACTCGCTGATCGAGCTCGCCTCCGCTGGCACGATCCTGTGGCTCTACACCGGCACGCGCGACGGATCGGCTGCCGCCGAGCGCCGAGCGCAGCAGCTCATCGCGATCTGCTTCGGCGCGCTCGCGTTGTACGTGACGTTCGACGCGATCGCGGCGCTCGCGGGCGGCTCACATCCAGACACGAGCTGGCCCGGGGTGGCGGTGGCGGCCGGGGCGATCGTGTTCATGCCCCTGCTGGCCCGAGCGAAGGGTCGCGTCGCGGCGCAGCTCGGCTCCGCGGCGACCGCCGGGGATGCGGCGCAGTCGTGGCTGTGCGCGATCAGCGCCGTCGTGGTGCTCGTGAGCATCCTCGCCAACGCCGCGTTCGGTTGGTGGTGGCTGGATCCGGTCGCGGGCTTGGGGATCGCCGGCCTGGCCGTGCGCGAGGGCCGGGAGGCTTGGGCCGGTGAGGTCTGCGGCGACTGCGCGCCGATCGGCTTTCGCGCCGAGACGACCTGCCGCGCGGACGACTGCTG
>JAXDGQ010000091.1:0-8532 GCA_034664965.1 Solirubrobacteraceae bacterium
GAGTTTCCCGTTCTCCGGAACCTCGCCTACCTGAACGCCGGAACCGACGGTCCACTGCCCGCCGGCGCCGTGCGCGCGGCGAGCGATGAGCTCGAGCGCGAGGCCGCCGACGGGCGCACGTTCGCCCACTTCGAGCGACGCGGCGAGCTCAACTCGCGGCTGCGCGCGGCCTACGCGCGCGCCCTCGGCGCCGACGCCGCCGACGTGGCGCTGACGACGTGCACGAGCGACGGCATGGCCCAGACGATCGCCGGCCTGGCGCTGGGCGAGGGAGATGAGATCGTCACGAGCGACGAGGAGCACCCCGGCCTGCTCGGCGCGCTCGGCGCCGCGCGCGAGCTGCGCGGCGTCTCGATCCGCGAAGTGCCGATGTCCGACCTCGCCGCGGCCGTCGGGCCGAGCACCCGACTGGTCGCGTGCTCGCACGTCGGCTGGATGAGCGGTCTGCTCGCGCCTGCCGAGCTCGCGCAGGTCGACGTTCCGGTGCTGCTCGACGGCGCGCAGGGCGTCGGCGCGGTCCCCGTCGACGTGCACGCGCTCGGCTGCGATGCGTATGCCGGCGCCGGGCAGAAGTGGCTTTGCGGCCCGGACGGCCTGGGGATGCTCTACGTCAGCCCCGCGCTGAGCGAACGGCTGGCGGTCTCCCGGCGCGGCTACGCCAACCTGGAGGACCCCAACAGCGGCGTCGACGCGCGCCTGCACGAGGACGCTCGGCGCTTTGACACGATGTCGCTCAGCGCCGAGGCGGTCGCCTGCGCGCTGGCCGCCGCGGAGCTGCTGGAGTCGGCGGGCTGGGATGCCGTGCACGAGCGTGCTCGCTCACTTGCCGCGCGTCTTGCCGAGCAGCTCGCCGAGCTCGGACGCGAGGTCGCGCCGCGCGACGACACCACGCTGGTCTCCTTCGCGAGCGCCGGTCCGGAGGACGAGCGCGACCTGCTGGCCGAGCGCGGGTGCGTCGTGCGCAACATCCCCGGGCGACCCTGGCTGCGCGCATCGGTCGGAGCGTGGAACGACGAGAGCGACCTCGATCGGCTGCTCTCGTCGCTCGCGGCATGAGCCAGCCGCTGCAGTCGGCCACACTGCCGAGCCGCCAAAGCCAAGCCCCGGCCGGCGAGCCGCCCGCGCACCGGGCCCGCGCTTGGGCAGCGGTCCGACGCCCGCAGCTGCACCACCTGGCCCTGGCGGGCGTGCTGGTGATCTCAGGCGTGTTGAACCTGCACCGCCTCAGCCAGAACGGCTACGGCAACATCTTCTACTCGGCGGGCGACAAGTCGATGCTGCGCTCGCTGCACAACTTCTTCTTCGTGTCCTTCGATCCGGGCGGCCTTGTGACGGTCGACAAGCCGCCGCTCGGGCTGTGGGTGCAGGTGGCCAGCGCCAAGCTGTTCGGCTTCTCGCCACTCAGCCTGTTGCTGCCCGAGGCGATCCTGGGGATCCTCGCGGCGCTGCTGCTGTATCGCGCGGTCGCGCGGCGGCTGGGCGGCTGGGCGGGTGTCGCCGCGGCGCTGACGCTCGTCGTGTTCCCGTCGTTCGTCGCCGTCTCGCGCACGACGAACATAGACACGCTGCTGATCTTGCTGATGATCCTGGCCTGCGACGCCGGCGTGCGCGCGGCCGAGACAGGTCGCTGGCGCACGATCATCTGGAGCGGCGTGCTGGTCGGCTTGGCCTTCAACACCAAGACGCTCGCGGCGTACTTCGTCGTCCCGGGGATCGCGCTCGCAGTCCTCGTCTGCGCCCCGGGATCGCTCAGACGCCGCCTCACGCAGGTGCTGGCGGCGGGGCTGGCCATGCTCGTCGTGTCCTTCGCCTGGATCGCCGTCGTGGAAGCGACGCCAGCATCCAAGCGGCCATACGTCGGCAGCTCGACGAACAACACCGAGCTGGGTGTCACGTTCAGCTACAACGGGTTCGGGCGCGTCGGCGGGCAGACCGGTGGCCCGGGTCAGATCCCGGTGGGTACCGGTGGCGTGGCGCGCAAGGTATCCCCCGCGCACGCAAAGGCAAAGGAAGCGACCAAGACGCACATCGCGCCTGAAGGCCCGAAACGAACGGAAATCCTGCCCAATGGCCGCGCGCGCAACCCGATCGCCTTCGGCGGGCCGACCGGTCCACTGCGGCTGTTCGGCAAGGGGCTCGACGATCAGGGCGCATGGATGCTGCCGTTCGCGCTCGCCGGGCTGGTCGCCTTGGCCCTGCTGCTGCTGGGCGGCGAGCGCGACCGGCGCGATCCGCGCATGGCGCTGCTGTTCGCGTTCGGCGGGTGGTTCGCCGCAGAGGCGGCCGTGCTCAGCCTGTCCAAGGGGATCGTCCACCCCTACTACATCTCGGCGCTGGGGCCCGGCGTCGCCGCGATGGTCGGCGCCGGCGCATTCGCCTTCGCCGAGTTCGCCAAGGGCCGCGACTGGCGCTTGCTGCTGCTGCCCTGCGGCGTGGCCGCGACGGTCGCCGTGCAGCTGTCGCTCCTGCACAAGGTCCACTACATGTCCTGGTTCACCGCGCCGCTGATCGCGCTGGGCGCCGCCGGCCTGCTGGCCACGGCGCTTGCGGTGGTGATCATGCGACGGGCGGCGCCGGTGGCAATCGGGCTGTCGCTCGGCGCGCTGCTGATCGCGCCGGGGGTGTACTCGGCGACCAACTGGCTGGCCCCCGTGCAGTCGACGTTCCCCGCCGCCGGCCCGCGCCAGGCCGCCGGGCCGGGCGGATACGGCGTCGATGCAAAACACGTCGCCGTCGACCGCGCGCTGCTGCGCTACGTCGATGCCCATCGCCCGGGCACGCGCTGGGCGGTCCTGGGCGATGCGTCCAACACGGTCTCGCCGATGATCCTGCTCGGCGGCCGGGCGGGAGCGCTGGGCGGCTTCAGCGGCACCGACCCGGTGCTCAGCGGCGCCGGCCTCGCGCGTCTGGTCGCCGACGGGCGCGCCCGCTACGTGGTGCTCGGCGGCGAGTTCTCCACGCGCGGGGGCAACGGCGCAACCGTCGCCGTGCAGAGCGCTTGCCGCCTCGTAACCACGCGCGCGTGGCTCCCGCGGCCGCTCGCGCCCAACGGGCTGATCCTGTTCGACTGCTCCGGGCGCCAGGCCGCTATGGCCGCGTCCTGAAGCGTCGAGGGCGCGCGGCCGCGCAAACCCGCAGGCGGCATCTCCCGCGGCGCTGACCGGCGCTGGCCGCGCTCAGGCCGCGACGTCCAGCTCGCGGTGAAAAGCGCGCGCGAACAGCTCGGTCTCGCGGTTGGCCGCCCAGCGCGGGACGAGCGGCTCGACGTCGGCGATCAGGTGCAGCTCCACCGCCCCGTCGTTGACCGCCATGCTCGTGCCGCGCACGAGCTGGTCACGCGAGCGCTCGAGGTCCTCGGCGAGGCGCAGCAGCACCGCGCAGCGATCCAGGCGCTCGCTGTCGCCGTCGCCGAACAGCGCCCGCATCGGCCCCGGGTCGGGCGTCCCCTTGCGGTGATAGCGCGCCGCCTGCGCGATGATCGCGACCTCGACCGGCGTGAAACCGGGCAGCCCGGCGTTGAGGATCAGATAGCGCGAGTGCTTGTGGTGGTCGTCGTAGTCGACCGACATGCCGATGTCGTGCAGCATGCTCGCCGCCCACAGCAACTCGCGCTCGCGCGGGTCGCCTTCATGCAGACCCAGTTGCGCGAGCTCGTCGAACATGCCCAGCGCGAGCGTGGCCACGTGGCGCGTGTGCGCCGAGTCGAAGCGGTAGCGCCCGGCGAGGCTCAGCACGCTCGCGCGACGCACGTCGGCGAACAGGGGCTGGTGCTCGGCGTCGAGGCCGGCGCCGCCGAGCAGCCGCTCGAAGAACACGCCCTCGCGCAGGCCAGCCTCAGTGGCCTCCAAGGCATCGAAGCCGCCGGCCTGGAGCACCCCCTGCACGACCACCGCACCGGCCAGGATCAGATCGGCGCGCGCCGGCTTGATTCCCGGCACGCTCGCGCGCTCGGCCGCGGGCAATGCGGCGAGTCGCTGCACGAGTTCGTCGAGGGCGTCGCGCTCCAGCAACATCCCCTGCACGCCGAATGTCGGCAACCCCGCGGCGCGCTGGGCCGCGGAGGCGAGGTTGCGCACGGTTCCCCCGAGACCCACCAGCCGTCCGGCGCCGCCCGCGGCCTTGGCCTCGCCCAGCCAATCGGCCTGGGCGAGCTCGGCGGCGACGTGCTCGCGCAGCGCGTCCAGCTGGCGGCGCTTGGCCGGTCCGTTGGCGGGCAGGAAGCGCTCGCTCATGCGCACTGTGCCTACGCGCCAGGAGCCGGTCTGCAGCGCCAGGCGATCACGCACTCGTACCAGCTGCATCGAGCCGCCGCCGAGGTCGAGCACGCAGCCGTCGCTCAGCGTCGTGGAGTTGACGGCGGCGAGGTAGCCATAGCGCGCCTCGGCCTCGCGCGAGAGCACGCGGATCGGCAGGCGCGAGCGCTCGCGCGCGCGCCGGAGAAACGCGTCGGCGTTCTCAGCATCGCGGATCGCGCTCGTCGCGACGGCGTCGATCGACTCCGGTTCCAGGCCGCTGGCATGGGCGAACTGCGCGAATACGTCAAGCGTGGCCATCGCGCGCGCCATCGGCTCGCGGCCGAGCTCTCCGCTGGCGACCAGGCCCTCACCGATGCGCACGGGCTCATAGATCTCGTCGGTGCGCTTCCACCACCCCTCGCCCGCAGTGAACACGACGAGGCGAAACGAGTTGGAGCCGAGGTCGATCACGGCCAGGCGCTCTCCGGGTTTCATTGGGCTGAGCGTATTCACCCCGGCGGAAGGCTCAAAAGCGGTTTCACCAGGCCGCTGGCGCGGTGGGGCGCTCAGACGAGAAGGTCGTCGGGCGAGGCGATCACCCGCATGTGCTCGGCCACGCTCGTGATGCTCAGCAGACGCTGGACCTGCGGCGAGCCCGGCGTGATCGCGAACTCCTGCCCGCGACCGCGTGCACTCTCGTGCGCCATCAGGATGATCCGCAGCCCCGTGGAATCAACGAACTTCAGATCGTCGAGATCGAGGACGACCAGCGGCGCCGCGGCGAGTGCGGGATCGTCCAATGCACGCTCGAAGATCGGCGAGCTGGCGAGGTCCAATTCGCCCGTCAGGTGCAGCACGACCCGATCCTGCTCGCTCCGTGCATCCACCTGCAGGTGCTCCTGAGCGCTCACGGCGAAATCGTATCGCACGTCGTTCTCGCACCATTGCGCATCCGGTCGCTCTGTCGCCCTCTCCCGCGCCGTCGCGACCGGGTCGCCGCCCAGGGCCGCTGGGGGCGCCTCGCGATTGACCGGCCGCATTGAAGGCTCGTGCGCGGCCCGGCGCAGCAACGGCGCGACGAACCACAGCAGGACGAATGCCCCGGCGACGAGCGCGGAGGTGATCGCGCCGGCAGTCGCACCGAACAGCTTCGTCGTCACGAGCAGCAGCGCGCCGCACATCGCCAGCGCGAGGAACACCAGACCAACGATCACCATGCGGTTGGCGAGGAACACGACGTGGCGCTTGTCGTCGCTGCGAAACAGCACGCGATGGTAAGCGGCCGGTGCGATCGTGCACAGCGCGGCGAACGCAGAGCACAGCAAGGTGACGAAATAGACGGTCCGCTCGAACGGGCCAACGCCGGCGAAGCCGGCGTTGAACGGGACGATCAGCAGGAACGCGAACAGCACCTGCACCCCGCTGACGACCACGCGCAGCTCGCCGGTCAACTCTTCGAGGTTGCGGTCCAGGCGCTGCAGCGGCGTCTCCGGTCGCCCGTCACCACCGCGATCGCCGGCCGGCGCCCGTGCCGCGCGCTGCGCTTCGCCTATCAGGAGGTGGCTGTCTTGCACGTGCAGTCCCTACCTGCGATACCCACGGTCGTACGGCGATAATCGCGCGGTTTGGCGGCGCCGGCAACCGGGTAGCGAAATCGCCGTCGCCCTGACGTCAATCGCAAACCAGGAGGTGCGTGATGCCGCCGCGCGGTGTGAAGAAGGGCAGCAAGCGGGCGAGGCAGTACGAGCACATCAAGGAGGGCGAGCGCGAGCAGGGCGCCAGCGAGAAACGCGCCGAGGAGATCGCCGCGCGGACGGTCAACAAGGAGCGCGCGCGCAGCGGCGAAGCCAGGGAACGCTCGCGCACGTCCACGCAGGACATCTCCTCGGGCCGCCGCGGCGGGCTGCGCTCGGGTAAAGCCGGCCCGCGCGGGCGAACCCGCGACCAGCTCTACCAGGAGGCGCGCGAGCTCGGCGTGACCGGACGCTCGCGCATGAGCAAGGCCCAGCTCCAGCGGGCCGTCGACGCGAAAAAGCGCTAGCGGCTAGACGGCGTCGGCGTTGGTGCGCATGCGTACGCGCACGATTGTGCCGTTCGGCGTGGAGCGGATCTGCACGAGATCGCACAGGTGGTTGACCAGCCACAGGCCTCGTCCGCCGTGCTGGTCCAGCGGCGGGGCGATGCGTCCGGCGAGCGGATCATCGATGTAGCCGCGGTCGCGAACGTCGCAGACGAGCTCGTCGCGCTCGTCCCAGATACGCAGCGTCCCACCCCCGCCTCCGTATTGCACGCTGTTGGTCACCAGCTCGTTTACCGCGAGCACGAGGTCTTCGCGCGCTTCGGTGCCGAGCCCCGCCCGCTCGGCGTGCGCCGACACCAGACTGCGCACCGCCCCCAGCCCGCGGAAGGTGAACGCGAGCTCGTCACGATCGGACGGGGGGTCGGGCAGCGCTCCGGTGAAGGCGCTCGGCGCGCGGTGCGGCGGCAGGTAGGCATCGCTGCGACGGCTGATCCCTTCGTGCCTCAGCGCCGGATGGGTCACACGGGCAGCCTTGAGCTGCTCGGGGTCCAGCTCGTCGACGTCGTACGGACACATCAGGCTCCACGCCGGCCCGTAGGCGAAGGCGACATTCAGCAGCGACTCGTGGCGGTGGCACTCGTCGAGCTCTGCGCCGTTGCGACCCGGCCACACCGGTTCGCCGATCCCGCGCACCGAGCGCCCGCCGCGGGTGTGCTCGCCGACGAATTCGCTCCACGCGGGGATCACCCGGGCCGGATTGCGCCCGAGCTGGCACATGTCGACGAAGCGCACCAGCCCGGCGTCACTGCCGAGCGAGCGCTCGAGCGCGCTCGAGCGCTCGTCCCTGACGGCCACGAGCACCGGTTCTTCGGCCTGTAGCGCCGCGGTGACGAACGGGAGCGTCCCATCCAGGAACCCCTCCTCGCCGCTGTAGAAGAGCGCCTCGTGTCCGAAGGAGTCCTCCACCAGGGCAACCTTGACAGCTCCCCCGGGGGACCGTGTGCGCATCCTCTCACCGATCATGCTCGCCCAATCTCGTCCGCACGCGCCGTCCTAGCGCCCGTACCAGCGCCGACGGCCACCGTCGGGGATGCCGCCGACGAAGAAGCCGATCAACCACAGCAGAACCGCGATCACGAGGACGATCCACAACAGGTGCACGGCGAAGCCCAACCCTCCGAAGATCGCCAGGATCAGCACAAGTGCAATCAGCGCAGCCATGTTTGGTCTCCTTCGTAGCGGCCCGCTGCGGTTGCCTCGGGCGGTTGCCCAAGGTCTACCCCGAGTCGCGTTCGATCAATCGGTCAGTCGGCACGGCCGTGCCCTCGCTGCACCGTCCGCACCCCGCGTGGACGGGTGTTCTTCCCTGCCACCGCGGGTGCCCAGAGCACGGCTGGATAGGCCGCGGCCGTCGTCGCAGACGCGGCGCGTCGTCCGCCCGCAGACCAGGCGCCTGCAACGAGTCTGCTCAGGCCGAGGTGGCGCCCGCGCTGGCAGCAGGGCGGGCGCCATCGGAATCTTTGGGCGACACCGGGCCTGCGGCGGTCAGCGGCCTGGCGATGCTCTCCAGGCTGCGGCGCTCGGCGTCGATGCCGAAGGCGAGCTCGACGAGGCCACCGATGATCATCATCACGCCGCCGAGCCCGAGCGCGTAGAAGACCTGCACGTAGCTGCCCGTGTTGATCAGCCGGCTGAACACCTGCGGGCCGATCACGCCGCCGATTCCGGTGCCGACGGCATAGAAGACGGCGATGCACAGCGCGCGCGTCTCCATCGGGAAGATCTCCGAGACGGTCAGATACGCGGCGCTCGCCCCGGCGGAGGCGAAGAAGAACACGACGCAGATGCACGCCGTGAAGGAGATGTCGTCGAGTTGGTGTCCCTTGAACAACAGGCCGGTGATGATCAGCAGCACACCCGAGATGATGTACGTACCGGCAATCATCGGCTTGCGCCCGACGATGTCGAACAGCGGGCTGAGCAGCAGCGCGCCGGCGAAGTTGCCGGCGGCGAATACGGCGATGTAGTAAGGCGTGTTGCCCGACGGCGCGTGGAAATACAGGCTGATCAGGTTGCCGAAACCGAACAGGATCGAGTTGTAGAGAAAAGCCTGGCCGATGAACAGCGACAGCCCGAGCACCGTCCGGCGCGGATACATCGTCACGACCGAGCGGACGATCATCGAAAGCGGGATCGCCCGGCGCTGATGGACCGTCAGGGGCTCCCCCTCGGGCTCGGGCAAAGGCTGCCCGGTCTCGCTCTCGACCTGCTGCTCGA
>JAXDGQ010000092.1:0-12672 GCA_034664965.1 Solirubrobacteraceae bacterium
GCGTCGACGACTTCCTCGCCGAAGCGACGCCCGAGCGAAAGCTCGCGCTGATCCGCGAGCAGCAGTCCGAGGGGCGCCTCGTCGCGATGACAGGGGACGGGACCAACGACGCGCCCGCGCTCGCCCAGGCCGACGTGGGCGTGGCCATGAACACGGGCACGCAGGCCGCGCGCGAGGCGGGCAACATGGTCGACCTCGATTCCAACCCGACGAAGCTGATCGAGATCGTCGAGGTCGGCAAGCAGCTGCTGATCACGCGCGGCGCGCTGACCACCTTCTCGATCGCCAACGACGTGGCGAAGTACTTCGCGATCCTGCCGGCGGTGTTCATCTCGACGTACGCCGCCAGCCCCGGAGCCAATGGGCCGCTGCACGTGCTCAACATCATGGGCCTCGGCACGCCGCGGTCGGCGATCGTCTCGGCGATCATCTTCAACGCGCTCGTGATCCCGCTGTTGATTCCGCTTTCGCTGCGCGGCGTGCGCTACCGGCCGATCGGAGCCAGCGCGCTTCTGCGGCGCAACCTGTGGATCTACGGTCTCGGCGGCCTGGTCGCCCCGTTCGTCGGCATCAAGCTGATCGACCTGATCGTCCACAATCTCCTGGGTGGCTAGCGAACGAGGCAATCTCAAGGTGTTCATCGGCATGGCTCCAGGGGTCGGCAAGACCTACCGAATGCTCCAGGAGGGCGTGGCCGAAGCCGAGAGCGGCCGCGACGTGGCGATCGGATATCTCGAGCCGCACGGGCGCGATGAGACCGTGGCCCAGGCTGACGGGCTGGAGATCATTCCCCGCCGTCACGTCGATTACCGCGCCAGAGCGCTCCAGGAGATGGACCTTCCGGCGGTGCTCGCGCGCAAGCCGGAGCTTTGCCTGATCGACGAGCTCGCCCATACCAACGCTCCGGGAGTCGAGCACGAGAAGCGCTACGAGGACGTGCGCGACGTGCTCGATGCGGGTGTCGACGTGTTCTCGACGGTCAACGTGCAGCACCTGGAGAGCCTCAACGACCAGGTGGCTGCGCTGACGGGCACGCACGTGCGCGAGACGATCCCCGACGAGGTGCTCTCGGCTGCCGACGAGGTCGTACTCATCGATCTCACCCCGGAGGCGCTCATCGGGCGGCTTCGCGCCGGCAAGGTGTACCGGCCCGAGCGCGTGCAGGCGGCGCTGAACAACTTCTTCAAGATCGAGAACCTCGCGGCGCTGCGCGAGACGGCGCTTCGCCAGGTGGCGGAGGAGGTTGAGATCAAGCGGCTGGTCCGCCGCCCGCTCGCCGATCCGCTGCAGCCGGCCGTCCGCCGCGACGAGGAGGCCCTGGGCGGCCCAGCAGAGCCTCACCCGCAGGCGATTGCCGAGCGGCTGCTGGCGCTTGCGACGCTCGAGGCGGACTCCGAGCGAGTCGTGCGGCGTGCATGGCGCTCGGCGCAACGCCTCGACGCCGGGCTGGACGTGCTCGTCGTGCGTCCTGTCGGCCGGGAGCCGAGCCGCCAGGACCGCGAGCGCCTGGAGGCGCTGCGGCGCCTGGTGGCGATGCTCGGCGCGCGCCTGCGCGTCGAGGAGGGAGCCGACGTCGCGGCCGTGGCCGTCACGGTCGCGCGTGAGCTCGGTGCGACGTACGTGCTGATGGGCACGCCGGGCATGCGCCGCGGCATCGGCCGCCTAGGCCTGCGCGGTGGCGCGACCGGCGATGGCGGGCTGCTCGCGAGACTGCTGCGCGAGCTCCCGGGCGTGGACGTGCGGGTCGTCGCCGACCCGACCCTGCGCGGCCGACCCGCCGCCAGCGCCGTGCCCCCGGGCGAGATCGCAGGCGACTAAGCGGCTCGTAAAACCTCGGCCGCGAGGCAGGTGGCGGAGTAAAGGCCGCGTAAGACTGGACAGGCCCCCGAAACCTTCCGTCCCCGAACCTGTTCTGAGAGCGCATGAGAAACCTTCGCCTGTCAAAGCCGCCAGTCCGCCGCCTGCTGCTCGGGGCGGCGCTGCTCCTGTTCGCCGCCAGCGCGCTGGCCGGTCTGCGCTCGGTCGCCGCCGCCCAGGCGGGCACGGCCGCCGGCCCGGCGAAGGCGGCCAAGTCGCCGAGCGCCCATGCCGCAGCGACCTATCTGACCGGGATCGGCGACGAGACGACGCAGATGTTCGGCGATCCGCATTGGAAGCAGTTGCACACGAAAATCGCGCGCTACATCGTGCCCTACGACGCTGTCGCCCACTCCTACTCGCTCGACAAGGCGAAGCTGTGGATCAAGGCGGCCGAATCGCAGCACATCCAGATCCTGGTCGCGTTCTACCGCTCCCAGTACTCGCCTACGAGGCTGCCGAGCGTCGGCCAATACCAGCATTTCGTGCAGAAATTCGTGAAGCTCTTCCCGAAGGTCAGGCAGTACCAGTCCTGGAACGAGGCCAACCGCGGCAACATCCGCGGCGTGCTCGCGAGCCCGTCGGCGTCCGCGGCGGCGAGGTACTACCAGGCGCTGATCAGAGTGTGCAAAGGCTGCACGGCGATCGGGCTCGACGTGCTCGACGCGAACAACGTCTCGCCGACGCTGACCTACATCTCCGAATTCAAGCGCGAAGTCGGCAAATTGCGCACCGTGATGCCGAAGATCTGGGGCCTGCACAACTACTCCGACATCAACCGCCTGCAGAGCTTCCGCACGCGCGAACTGAGCCGCGCGATGGGCGGGCAGGTGTGGCTGACCGAGACCGGCGGGATCGTGCAGTTCGGCGGCGCTTTCCCCAACCGCAATGGCTCTGGCCTCAAGCGCGCCGCGAACGTGCTCGGCTACATGTTCAACGTCGCCGCTTCACAGACGCGCATCAAGCGCCTGTACATCTACAACTGGACCGGCGGCAACACGAGGACGCGCTTCGATGCCGGACTGACCGACAACCACCACGTCGCCCGCCCGGGATACGTGGTCGTGTGCAAGCGGCTGCACGGCGCCAAATGCCTCGTCAGGACGAGTAGGCACTGAGCGATGCGTCGCGCGGGCGGCCGCGCTCGTTGCGAGCCAGGCGCGCGGCGCCCAGTGCCACCAGCCCGGCGACGCCGGCGATCAGCACGAGCGTCGTCAGCGGGTAGCGGCTGCCGAGGTGGAGCTTGAGGTTCAGCGCCGTGTGATCGCCGGCGCCCACGATGCTCAGCAGCCCGCGGTGGTCGATGCCCAGCGCGGTAGGCCCGACCGCCGCGAACAGGCCCCACGCCAGCAGCGCCAGCGCCCCCGCGCCGAGCGCCGCCCGCGTCAGGCGCACGCGCGCGGTGGCCAGCGTCGCCAGCAGTACGCCGGCGCCTGCGGCGACGAGAAATGGCCAGATTCCTCCCCAGCCGCGCCCCAGGCCGTAGGCGGTGGCGATCGTCGGCTGGAAGAAGCCTTTGCCGAGGTAGCGCGTCCAGACGACGGCCTCGTTCTCATAGCCGATCAGCGGATGGGTGATCGTGGCGATCACCGTCGTGGTGATCGAGACGGCCGCCAAGGCGATCGTGGGGCCGGGAAAGCGCTTGAATGCGATGCCCAGCGGCACGGCGAGGAACGGCAGCATCGTCGTCAAAAAGCGCGGTCCCATGAATCCGCCGCCGAAGGGCAGGTAGTAGCCGGAGTTGTAGCCGATGTAGCAGAGGCAGATCGCGCCGATCGTCAGCGCCTCCGCGCGCTTTGCGCGACGGTAGAGCAGGACCGTGCCGATCGCGCCCATGATCAGCACGGGGGAGATCGTCAGCAGCCCGCGTGAGTCGAACAGCAGCGTGGCGAGCACCTTCAGGCTCGGCACGCCGATGCCGAAGAAGCCGTGCTGCTGGCGCGGCACGTCGGAATAGGCCAGATGCGTCCAGGAGTGAAAGGCGTAGTGGTTGTAGAGCAGCAGCGGCACGATGCCGACGACGCCGCCGGCGATGTACGCGCCCGCCCGGGTCAACACCCCGCGCACGTTCAGCGAGTCGCGCCGCGAGAGCAGGTACAGGCCGAGCACGCCGGCGACGAAGAACAGCGGGTACTCCGAGGCGACCGCGTAGCCCATCGCCAGGCCGGCGAGGGCGAGCAGCGAGGGGCTGGGTGGCCCGTCGCGCTCGCGCAGCATCAGCGCGAACGCGGCGAAGCCGAGCAAGGCCGCGAAGATGTGCGAGAACAGCAACGTCGACAGCGGCAGGATCATCGTCCCGAGGCCGAGCGAGACCGCAGCCGCTGCGCCGAAGCCGGGCTCCAAGCGCTCGGCCACGCGCCAAACGAGCAGCAGCAGCAGCAGGCCGGGCAGCACGTTGCCCCACAGTCCGATCAGGTAGACGACCTCGTCTTCGCCGCGCAGGGCGTCGCGGCTGCGCGCCCATCGGGGAGCGTCCAGCGCGCTCAGCGTGTCGTAGAAGGGCAGCGCGAACAGCGCCAGCCCGGGCGCGCGCGCGGAGTACCAGTGCCCCTTGTAGAAGACCTTGTCGCCGGTGTTTTCGCGAAAGGCGTCGATGTTCGTGCGTTCGACGTTCAGCGAGCGGATCAGGTCGTAGTGCGAGGTCTGATTCCAGGAGAAGCTCTGGATCATCGTCGCGTAGGCGAGACCGACGAGCAGGATCGCACCAAGCGCCAGACGCCTGCTCGGACGCGGCACCCCTGCGAGGCGCGCGGTCGACTCTCTTTGCGCCCGGGGCTCGCCGGGCGCGGCCTCGCTCGCGGGCGCGGTCTCAAACGAGCTCATCGCACGACCTCGCGCCGGCCCATCAGTCGTGTCCGTGCAGCGCCTTGGGGCCCGGACCGATCTCATAGATGACCAGCGAGCCGACCTGCCGGCGCGTCATCCCCAGGCCGGCGACCGGCTTGGCGGCGGCCGCCGCGCTGTCGGGCGGCTCGGCGTGGGCATAGCCGACGATCCCCGGCAGCTTGGGCATCGTCAGGTGCAGCACGACCGTGCGGATGCCGTAGTAGCGCAGCTTTTCGACGCTGGCTTTGTCGGGGAAGCGGTGGATGCCGCCGCGCAGGTCGTCGACGGCGCGGATGTCGAAAGTGCTGTTGCCGATCGGGATCTTGTAGAAGCCGTTGGTCGAGTAGTACTGCCACACGCGATCGGCGGGGCCGTCGGTGGGCATGTCCAGCAGGGGTCCGGGCAGACCGATCTCCGCCTTCTGGGGCTGCGGCACGACCGGGTGGGCCAT
This sequence comes from Solirubrobacteraceae bacterium, assembly GCA_034664965.1. GTDB lineage: Bacteria > Actinomycetota > Thermoleophilia > Solirubrobacterales > Solirubrobacteraceae > Palsa-744. The sequence goes on from JAXDGQ010000092.1 coordinate 5,135, forward strand.
GTGGCCGGCGCCTTCGCCGACGATGCCGATGACGATCACGACGCCGACCAGCGCCGAGAGCGTGCTGAGCGAGCGCCGTGCCGCCCAGCGGCCGCTGTAACGCGAGGCCAGCGCACCGAGCCGGCCGGCGAGCGCCTGCGCGCCAGCGCCGGCGAGCAGCGCGAGAAACAGCGTCGCGAGCGTGAACACACGTCCCGGCACGCGTACGCCGTCCCAGCCCGGGGCGTAGTTGAACAGCAGCCGGTAGGGGTATCCGTAGCCGGTCAGTCCCAGGCCCAGCGCGAGCACCGCGCAGGTGACCGCCCCCACGGCCAGCCCGATGCGCAATCGCCGCGTGTACAGCGGCGCGGCGAGCCCGATCAGCGCGAGCAGCAGGATGAAGCCGCCCCCGAACAGGACCTGCTCGTTCTTCGAGTGCACGTGGGCCCGCGCCCCGGCTGTGAGGTCGCCCCATACGCGGTTCTCCGACGAGGCCGACAGCCAGGCGGCGGGACCGGCCGAATAGACTTTGACTTCCTTGATCGTGCGCTTGGCGGTGGGGTAGTCGTGAGAGATCTTCAGGTACGGGCGAGCCTCGTAGATCGCGACCGCGCCGACGACGAGGATCCCCAGACAGGTGATCGCGACGAGCTTGCGCGGCAGCGCGGGGCGCCCGGCCCGCATCCAGAAGACGACGGCGATGACCGCGAGCACGGCGAGCAGGTAGCTGAACTGCAGTCCCAGCGTGAACCCGAGGCTGATCTGCCAGGCCGACACCAGCCAACCGGCGAGGACCAGCCCGAGCGAGCCGCGGCGATAGCCGCGCAGCAGCAAGAACAGCGCCAGCGCGATGCCACCGGATGAGATCACGTGCAGGTGGCCGGCCTCGGTCACTCGGTAGGGGGCGTAGGCGAAGGCCGCCGCGGCGGCCGCCGCGCCGAGCTTTCGCAGCCCCAGCTCGCGTGCGAGCAGGTAGCCACCGACGAAGCACAGCGACCACGCGAACAGGAACAGCACGTTGTAGCGGACGAGCGCAGCGACGGTGCCCGATCCGAAGAAGCCGGCCGGGCCGTAGCCGAGCAGCGAGTCCGAGAAGGCGAGGCTGAGCGGGTGCGGGTAGAACACGTTCGCGTCGAACAGGTGCAGGGGGTCGTGCAGCATCGCGTGCCCGACGTACGCGACCTGCCAGGCGGTGCGCACGGGATCGCCGAGGTCCGGGGCGATGCGGCTGGGCATGTGCAGGATCAGCGGCCAGCTCGTGAGCACGGCGAGCGCGACGCCGGCGACGATCACCCAGATGATCTCCTTGGCGCTCAACCGCGGCGATGGCGCCCAGCCCGACGGCCGTGCGTCGGCCTCGCTGGCCGCTGCGGCGTCCGGCGTGCGCGCGCTGGGCTGCGCGAGCGCGGGCTCATGCCCGTCCGCCGGCGTCGCCGCGCCCGGGACTGCTGAGGATCCGGCCGGCGTACGCGAGGGGGTGGGGACCCCCGTGCTCATCGTCTGCTCGTGTTCGCGACAGCGGGGATCGGCGCAGCATACTCAGAGCCGCCCTCCAGACAACTCCGCCTGTGCTGCCAGACAACTCCGCCTGTGCTGCGCAACAGAGCCTCTGCGACGTTCCGGCACATTGATCGCGCTTCGCTTTGCCAGTCGGCGCAGAGCATTTGCGTCACACTGAGCGCGATGAAGATTCTCGTGGTCGGGGCCGGGGGCGTCGGAGCAGCGTTCGCCGCGATCGCCCAGCGCAGGCCTGCCTTCGAGCGAGTAGTGCTCGCCGACGTAGCGCCGGAGCGCGTCAAGGCGGCGGTCGCCGGACTCGGCGAGCCGGGCCGCTTCTCGGCCGAGCGCGTGGACGCCTCCAGCCGGGAGGATCTCGTGGCGCTGATCGCGCGCGTTCAGCCGGACGCCGTGCTCAACGCGTGCGACCCGCGCTTGAACGAGCCGATCTTCAGCGCGGCCTACGAGGCGCGGGTGACGTATCTGGACCTGGCCATGACGCTTTCGCGCCCGCATCCCCAGCGCCCTTACGAGCTGCCCGGCAAGCTGCTCGGCGAGCACCAACTCGCGCGCCACGAGGAGTGGGAGCAGGCCGGTCTGCTGGCGCTCGTAGGCATCGGCGTGGAGCCTGGCCTGTCCGACGTGTTCGCGGCCTATGCCGCCCAGGAGCTGTTCTCGAGCGTCGCGGAAGTCGGCGTGCGCGACGGGGCCGATCTCGTTGTCGACGGCTATGACTTCGCGCCCACGTTCTCGATCTGGACGACCATCGAGGAGTGCCTGAACCCGCCATTGATCTGGGAGCGCGAGCGCGGCTTCTACACGACGGCGCCGTTCTCAGAGCCCGAGGTGTTCGATTTCCCCGAGGGCATCGGCAAGGTCGAGTGCGTCAACGTCGAGCACGAGGAGGTGGTGCTGATCCCGCGCTGCGTCGACTGCGACCGCGTCACGTTCAAGTACGGACTCGGCGCGGAGTTCATCGAGGTGCTGCGCACCTTGCACAAGCTCGGCCTGGATTCGACCGAGCCGGTGTCCATACGCGATCTGAAGGTCGCACCGCGCGACGTCGTCGCGGCAGTCCTGCCCGACCCGGCGACGCTCGGCGAGCGGATGACCGGGCGCACGTGCGCGGGCACGTGGGTGAAGGGAACGGGCACCGATGGGCAGCCGCGCTCGACCTACCTCTACCACGTGGTCGACAACGAGAACACGATGCGCGAATACGGAAGCCAGGCGGTCGTCTGGCAGACGGCCGTCAACCCCGTAGTGGCGCTGGAGCTGCTCGACGAGGGCGTCTGGAAGGGCACCGGAGTGCTCGGCCCGGAGGCCTTCCCGCCAAAGCCGTTCCTGGATCGCATCGCCGAGCTGGGCTCGCCCCACGGAATGGTCGAGATTCCGCTCGACGGCTAGACGAGCCCGATCGGCTCAGTCGCCGGGCGGCGCCTCGGGCGGGTCCTCGCCTGCCTCGGGGGTGAGCAGGTGGCGGCCGTGGGTGACGTGTTCGGGCCCCATCAGGTGCGCGGGCGCGCGCTCGACGGGCGCATCGAGCAGGCCGGGAGGCGCCGTTTCGGTGCGACGGGAGAAGAACGGGCGGAAGTGGCGGCGCGAGAGCGCCATCAGGACGATGCCGACGACCATGCCGATGCCACCGAACCAGATCGGCAGCGTCAGACCACCGTAGATTTTGCCTTCGGCGTTTTCGGCGTGGGCGTAGTAGGTGATCGCGTAGACGCCGATGCCGTAGAACATCAGCCCTCCGACGAACGGGGCGAGCCCGACGAGCAGGAACTTGCGAACGCTGGTGAACAGCTCGCGCCGGTAGTACCAGGCGCACGCCAGGCCGGTCGTGCCGTAGTAGAAGCACACCGGGATCCCGAGCGCGACGACGGCGAGTTCGAGCACCGTTTCGGAGATCAAGATCAGCGGGACGGCGACCGCGATCGAGAGCAGGCCGAAGCCCCAAGTCGACACGGTCGGCGTGAGGAAGCGCTTGTGGATCTTGCCGATCACCGGGGGGATCGCGCCCCAATGCGCCATCGACAGGGTCGTGCGCGCGGTCGGCAGGATCGTCGTCTGCGTGGACGCCGCGGCGGAGGTCAGCACGGCGATGATCAGGAACTTGACGCCGACCGAGCCGAGCACCCCTTTACCGAGCGCGTTGAGCACGTCGCTGGCGTTTTCTTCATTCGCCAGGAAGCCGGGCCCGTGGTAGGCCTGCGCGCCTGCCGAGACGACCAGATAGATGACGACGAGCAGCAGCGTCGAGACGACGGCCGCCCGTCCGGGTCCCTCGTTGGAGTCCTCGGACTCCTCGTTGACCGAGACGCCCGAGTCCCAGCCCCAGTAGATGAAGATCCCCAGGAGCAGCGCTATGACGAGGTCGTGGAAGGGGATCGCGAAGGGGTTGAACCACGAGGCCTGCGGTTCGATCGAGTGCGACGGGTTGCCGGTGTAGACCTCGACGAGCGCGACGACGGCGAAGACCGCGAGCATCACGACCTCGAAGCTGAGCAGCACTCGCTGGATGCGGGCGGAGAGCTCGATCCCGCGGTGGCAGATCCACGTCATCAGCAGGATCCAGAGGATCGAGCCGCCCAGCGCGGCGCCCGTGTGCGTTTCGGCCCACTGCCAGTCGAACAGCTTGAAGGTGTACGTCGCGGCGATGTACGCCAGCGACGCCATCACGAGCACGTCGGCCAGGAAGATGGCCCACCCGTTGACCCAGCCCGCGCCCGGCCCGAACGCGCGGGTCGTCCACGCGAACGTCGTGCCGGCGTCGGGATCGGCCTTGTTGAGGTAGCGGTAGGCGAGCGAGACGAGGAAGATCGGCACGAAGGCGGCTAGCAGGACGCCGGGCGCGTGCGTCGCGACCCCGGGGTCGGCAACGATGAACCCGAGCGTCGCTGCGAGCGAGTAGGCCGGGGCCGTCGAGGCAACGCCGATGACGATGTTCGAGACGTAGCCGATCGCGTTGCTCTTCAACCCCTTGCTCTCGACCCGCCCCGTTGCGGGGCCGCCCGCTGCGACGGCACGTTCGGTCGCCATCGTGTGCTCCTCTCCGTCGTTTCGGATGGTGGCTGTCTGCCGGTGATGAACGGTACGACCCGCGGCGGCGGCGTTGCAAGGTGCGGGCTTCCCAAAAAACGACCAGCCTGCTGTACATCTTGTACAAACAGGGTCCCACCCCTTCGACGGGCGGTGTCATTGAGCCTGCGATCTGCTCGCAGTATTGTTGTCCTTAGTGTCTATGTGACACGCCAGCCGAGTAGGCCTCTAAGGGAGAGGATTTCATGGCAAGCCCAGCAAACGCGAACGACACTGCAGCCGGCGCGGTCGCGTCGGGACCCACCTCCGCCGCCGACGCTCCGGGCCCTGACGGCCCGGCGATCGCCGGGCACCAGCCGGGAGCCCTGCAGCGCCTGGCCAAGCGCCACCTGTGGATGCACTTCACGCGCATGGGCTCCTACGCCGATGCCGACGTCCCGGTGATCGTGCGCGGCGACGGCTGCTACGTCTACGACGAGCACGGCAAGCGCTATCTCGACGGGCTGTCGGCGCTGTACTGCGTGAACATCGGCCACGGGCGCGCCGAGCTCGGCGAGGCCGCGGCGAAGCAGGCCGAGGAGCTGGGCTTCTACACCAACTGGAGCTACGCGCACCCGCGCTCGATCGAGCTGGCGGCGAGGATCGCCGAGCTCGCGCCGGGCAACCTCAATCGCGTGTTCTTCACCTCCGGCGGCTCGGAGTCGGTGGAGTCCGCGTGGAAGCTCGCCAAGGCCTACCACCATGCCCGCGGGGAGCACAGCCGGCACAAGCTGATCTCGCGCAAGCTCGCCTACCACGGGACCTCGATGGGGGCGCTGACGGCGACGGGGCTGACGGCGCTGCGGACGCCGTTCGAACCGCTCACGCCCGGCGGCATCCACGTGGAGAACACCAACTCCTATCGCTGGCAGGAAGACCGCGATCCGCTGTGGGCAGCCGACTCGATCGAGGAGGCGATCGAATTCGCCGGCCCGGAGACGGTCGCGGCGGTGATCCTCGAGCCGGTGCAGAACGGCGGCGGCTGCTTCGTGCCGCAGGAGGGCTACTTCCAGCGCGTGCGCGAGATCTGCGACCGCCACGGCGTGCTGCTGATCTCCGACGAGGTGATCTGCTCGTGGGGGCGCATCGGTCACATGTTCGGCTCACAGCGCTTCGGCTATCAGCCGGACATGATCACGACCGCGAAGGGCATAACCTCCGCTTACGCGGCGCTCGGCGCGGTGATCGCGGCCGATCACATCGCCGAGCCGTTCCTCGAGGGAAAGCAGATCTTCAACCACGGCTTCACGTTCGCCGGGCATCCGATTGGGTGCGCGATCGCGTTGGCGAACATCGACGTGATCGAGCGCGAGGACCTGTGCGCCCACGTGCTGGAGAACGAAGGTGAGCTGCGGGCGATGCTGGAGAGCCTGCGCGACCTGCCGATCGTCGGCGACATTCGCGGGGCGGGCTACTTCCAGGCGATCGAGCTGGTCAAGGATCAGCAGACCAAGGAGACGTTCAACGCGCAGGAGTCAGAGGATCTGCTGCGCGGCTACCTCTCGGGCGAGCTGTACAAGCGGGGGCTGATCTGCCGCACCGACGATCGGGGCGACCCGATCGTCCAGCTCTCACCGCCGCTGATCGCGGGCAAGGAGCAGTTCGCCGAGATCGAGTCGATCCTGCGACCGGTGCTCACCGAGGCATCGGAGCGGATGGTGCCGGGCGTGAGCGGCGTTGTGCCGCGCTTGAGGCGCTGAGCGGGGCAGTGGAGCTCACTGTCCAGAGCCTGATCGACGAGCTCGGCCTCGAGCTCGCCAGCGGCCACGAATCGGCGCAGGCGCACGTGCGCTGGGTGCACAGCACCGAGCTGTCAGACCCGACCCCGTGGCTGCGGGGGGGCGAGCTGCTGCTCACGACGGGCATCCAGCTCGAGGGCCCCAAGAGCCAGCGCGAGCTGATCGAGCGGCTCGCCGATCACCGGATCGCGGGGCTGGGGTTCGGCACGGGCTTCAAGCACAAGCGCCTGCCGGCTGCGCTGGTGACGGCGGCGCGCAAGCGCTCCTTCCCGCTGTTCGAGGTGCCCTACGAGCTGCCGTTCATCGCGATCACCGAGCGCGCGTTCGCGCAGCTGGTCAACGAGCGCTACGAAATGCTGCAGCGAAACATGGCCGGCGACGTGCTGGCGGAGGCGCTGACCGGCCATCTGTACCCGGAGGAGCTGCAAGCGCGCCTGCGGCCGTTCGGCATCGGCGACCAGGTTGCCGTGCTGGCCTTCGCGCTGGACGATCCGAGCGCCGCCGCGGCGCCGCTGGAACGTGCGCTGGAGGCCGAGCGTGCGCGCAGCCTCGTGGCGATCCGCGCGGGGTTGCTGTGTGCCGTGATCGATGCCGACGGCCAGGACCCGATCGCGCTGGCGGGCAAGCTGCGCGGCGTGCTGAGCGCGCGCGCGGGCGAGGTGCGCGCCTCGGCCAGTCGCGCCGGCGCAGCGCAGTCGCTGCGGCTGAGCTTTCACGAGGCGCGCTGCGCGCTGGAGGCGGTGCGCCTGCAGAACGGAAGCGCGCCCGAGGTCGCCTCCTACCGGGACCTCGGCGCCTTTCAGCTGCTGCTCTCGCTGCAGGACGACGACGCGCTGATCTCCTACTGCCGCGGCGTGCTCGGACCGGTCGAGCAGGGTGAAGGAGACTACGGCGAGGAGCTGTTGCGCTCGCTCGACGTTTTCATCGAACACAACGGGCACTGGGAGAAGGCGGCGGGCACCTTGTTCTGCCATCGCCACACACTGCGCTACCGCGTTCGCCGTGTCGAACAGCTGACCGGGCGCGACTTCTCAAACGCGCGCGACCGGATCGAGTTCTGGCTGGCGCTACGCGGAAGGGAGTTGGCACGATGAGGATCGGGGTCCCCAGCGAGATCAAGTCCGACGAGTACCGCATAGCGATCACGCCCGCGGGTGTCAGGGAGCTGACGTCCCGCGGTCACGAGGTGCTCGTGCAGTCGGGCGCCGGCGAGGGCAGCGCGATGCGCGACGAGCAGTTCGC
>JAXDGQ010000093.1:0-6086 GCA_034664965.1 Solirubrobacteraceae bacterium
GTTTGCGCACCGCAACGGGAACGTCGGTGTCTTTGGTGCCGTTGCCGAGCTGGCCCAGGTTGTTTCGCCCCCAGGCTCGCACCGTCCCGTCGGCTAGCAGAGCCAGGCTGTGCTGTTCACCGCCCGCGAGCGCCGACACGGTGCTCAGGCCCTTGACCGCCACCGGCAGGTTGGACCTCACCGTGCTGCCGTTGCCGAGCTCGCCCGACGAGCCTTGACCCCACGCGACGGCTCCATATGACGAGCCCCACGCCGAGGCGGGAACGAGCGTCGATGCGACGATGACCGCCGCGAGCGGCCAGATGCGACGCGAGCCGCGACCCCAAGCCGCCATCAGCCACCCCATCTTCCCACCCCCCAATTGACCGCCGGTCTGTGAAGTCTACGCTGCCTCGGCACCGATGACGGGACGCCGGCCGCCACCCCCCGCCGACACCGTCGTCAACGCCGATCGCTTGCCCGCAGAACCGGGGCCGCGCCGCACGACTCCGCGTCGAGCGTGCCAGCGCTTCGCTGGTATTGCTAGGAGTGGGCCGTCCGGGAATCGAACCCGGAACCTTGGGCTTAAGAGGCCCCTGCTCTGCCGGTTGAGCTAACGGCCCGGGAGGGCGCCGGCCGACGTCGCCGGCTCGGCCGCGATTCTAGCCGAGGCGAGCGCGCGGGCGCCTATTTGGTGTTGGTCGCCGGCGGGGGCGTCGTTTTGACGGCGGTGCCCGTGAAGCCGCCGGAGCCGCTCGTCCTGCCCGTGTACGTCGTGCCGTTCGTCGTGGTCGTGAGGATTTCGCCGCCAGCGCCGCTCTTCTTGACCGCTTCGAGTTCTTTCTTCACGCTCGCGCGCTGGGCGCTCGGAGCGAGGGCCACGGCCTTGCCCGCGGCGAGGTCGCCGACGCGCGTGTTCTTGGCTTTGTAGGCGTACTCGGCGAGCGCCGCGTAGTAGGAGGCGTTCTTCGGTTCCGCGGCGACGACCAGCTGCAGGACCTGCACGGCCGAGGCCGGCTGGTTGAGCCCTTCGGCCCCGTACACGCGAACCATCAGCTTGGCCAGTTCGGGGCTCGGCTTGGGCGGGTTCAGCGCGAGGTAGCTTTCCCACGAGCGCGAGGCCCTGGAGAAAAGTTCCTTGCCCTTCGCCGTCGGTGCCCCGGTCGTCGCGTTGACATACGCTTCGCCGCCCGCTTCGTGCAGCTGCGCGAGGGTCAGTTTTTCCCACGCGGCGATGTTGTTCGGCTGGGTTTTCAGCGTCTTTTCGTATTTCTCGATCTGCTTGGCGAAGCTCACCCCGCCGGAGCCTTCGTTTTCGCTCGCCGCGTTCAGCAGCCCTCCGCCGCCGCCCCCGCCGGTGCCGACCCCGAACAGCACCAGGCCGCCGCCGATCAGCAGGGCGAGCCCGATGTAGATCACCTTGACCAGGCGTCGCCGGTGACGCCCTCTGAGGTCGAACAGCATCAGTCTGTGTGGTCCGGGTCGACGTGGTCGATTATCTGCTGCACGCTTGGCTCCGCAACTTCGTCTGGGGGTGGCGTCGGGCTCCCCTGAGAATCCCCGGCGCCGCGTTGTTCTCTCGCCGCGGCCCTGCGGCCGGCGATCGAGGCAACCAGGATACTCGCCTCATACAGCAGATACAGCGGCACCGTCTCGAGCACCAGCGTGATCGCGTCGCCCGGCAGGAAGGCGGCGACCGCGGCGCAGGCCACGAGCGCGTAGCGTCGGCTCTTGCGCAGCTGCTCGACGGTGACCAGGCCGACGCGCGTGACGGCGAGGATCACCACGGGCACCTGGAAGACCAAACCCATGGCCAGCAGGATCGTGGCCGCGAATCTGTAGAACTGGCTGGCCTGCACCAGCACGTTGAACTCGCTCGCGTTGAAGTTCACGAAGAAGTGCACCGCGGCCGGCAGCACGACGTAGTAGCCGAACGCCACGCCGATCGCGAACAGGCAGGGGATCGCGGCGAGCATCGGCCGCGCGATGCGTTTCTCAGCCGGGCTCAGCGCCGGCAGGATGAACCCGTACACCTCGTACAGGATCAACGGCAGCGAGATCACCAGCGCAAACAGCAGCGAAACGGTGATCGTCGTGGTGAACGGCTCGCCGACGCCGAGCGTCACCGGGCGGTCGCCCGTGGGCTTGCGCGGGATCTTCGCGAGGTCCGCCTTCATCGCGGCGATCAGCGCGGGCAGCTGCGCGCGCGTCTGCGCCGACACGCCGCTGCCGGGCTTCGCCAGCGCCTGCAGCGCCGCCTGCGTATCGCCGGACAGCTTCAGCAGTCCCTGCTGGGCGAGCACCGCCTGGCCAACCGTGCCCTGACCCCTGGCGACCTGCTTCTTGGTCTGCGTCTGCAGCGGCTTGTTGAGGATGTGCAGCAGTTCGTGGTTCTGCCACAGGCAGAAGCCGAAGGCGACTGCGAGCACCGCCGCGCTGATGATCAGGCGGGTCCGCAGCTCCTCCAGGTGTTCGACGAGGCTGAGCCTGTCCTCGTGGCCGATCGGGCGAATGGCGGTGGCCATGGGCCAGTTGAACCTACCACCGAGCCATCGGGGTGCACGCCTGTGCGAGGGCGTCCATCGGGGCGCTCTGCACGGACGACCGGCCCCGCAAGGTTCCGGCTAAAGCCCGCGCGGCCTGGCGTCGATGAAGCGCATGAGCAGCGATGAAGTCCAACGAGAGCCCCGACATCCACCCCCGCGCGCCCAAGCCGCCGACGGCCGCCAAGGCCGCGGCGTCAGGCGCCGAGCGCAAGGCGGGCGGCGCCTGCACGCCGGAGCACCTGCACATCTGCTTCAACTGCGCCGGCGAGCTGGTCTACCCGCTCGACTGGTCCGAGGAAGGCGTCAGGCACTGGCGCATCATCCTTCGCTGCCCCGACTGCGAGTCGCGGCGCGAGGGCGTCTTCGAGCAGGCCGCCGTCGAACTGCTCGACGACGAGCTCGACCGCGCCGCCGGCGCGCTGCTGGGCGATCTGCGCCGCATGACGCACGCCAACATGTCCGAGGAAGTCGACTTCTTCGTCCGCGCGCTCGACGCCGATCTGATCGTCCCCTCGGACTTCTGACGGCATCCTGCCTCGCAGTCGAGCCGACCTTCGCTCCTCGCTAGAACTCGTGAGCGCTCCGGTCGCCGCGACCGTTGCAGCGACGGCCATCCCGGCCGGCTACCTGTAGCGCTCCACCACCGCGTCGGCCACCAGGCCGAGCAGCCCCGCATGTCCGTCGGGGAGGATCGACGGCAGCGCCGCCTTGGCCTCGGCGACGACCCCCAGCGCGCGCTCGCGCGCCTCCTGCAGGGCGCCGGTCGCGGCGATCCGCTCGCACAGCTCCTCAGCCTGCTCGGGGCCCGAAAGCGAGGCGAGGTCGAAGTCGGCCAGCGCGGCGTCGCGCTCGCGCGCGAGGATCAGCGGCAGCGTGACCGTGCCGTCGAGCAGGTCCGTCCCGCGCGACTTGCCCGTGCGCTCGACCGGGCCCGACACGTCGAGCACGTCGTCGAGCATCTGAAAGGCCAGCCCGATGCGCCGCGCGAAAGCGCCCAGCGCGGCCGCGAGCTCGTCGGAGCCCGCGGCGGCGGTCAGCGCTCCCAGCCGGCACGCCGCCTCGAACAGCGCGGCGGTCTTCAGCTCGCAGCGGTACAGGTAGCGCTCCACGGCGACGTGCGCGGCGTAGGCGTCCTCGCGCTGCAGCAGCTCCCCGGCGGCCAGCGCCGAGCTGGCGTCCGACAGCGCGCGCAGCTGCGTCGCGCTCTCATTGCGGGCGAGCTCGGCGAAGGCCAGCGAGAACAGCAGGTCGCCGGTCGCGATCGCCATGTGGCGCCCCGCCCCCGCGGCCACCGTCGGATGCCCGCGGCGCAGCTGCGCGCCGTCGATCAGGTCGTCGTGGACGAGCGTCGCCGAGTGCACGAGCTCGACCGCGACCGCCGCGCGCAGCAGGCGCTCCTCGCCGTCGGGGGTGTCCGGCGGCCCGCCGGCGGACTCGGCCGCCAGCACCACCAGCAGCGGTCGCAGGCGCTTGCCGCCCGCGCGGATCGTCGCGCTCGCGGGCGACGCCAGCGGAGCTCCGGCCGCTGCCGTGACGCGCTCCAGATGCAGCTCCGCGCGGACCATGCGCCTGCGCAGGCCCTCGCCGCCGAGGCGCATGATCGCGTCGACGCCCTCTACCCCTTCCACGGCGCCGCCGGCCGGAGTGCTGCCCACGGCGCTCATCGCCGGCCGCCCTCGCCGACGGTCCCGGAGTGGATCGCGACGATGCCCCCGGCGAGCAGCACGTAGGCGATCTCCACCAACCCCGCGCGCTCGAGCTCCGCGGCGAGCTGCGCCGGCGCCGGAAAGCGCTTGACCGAGCTCGGCAGGTAGGCGTAGGCGTCGGCGATCGTCACCCCGCCGTCGCTCGCGCCGGCGCGCCCGGACCGCCGTAACGCCGAGCGGGCCCGCCCGAGCAACTGCGCCGCGCGCCCGAGCACCGGCACGATGCGGTCGAACCACACGGCGTAGAAGACCGACAGCGGAGGCCTCGTCGGCGTGGTGATCTCCAGCACGACCACGCGGCCCCCGGGGCGCACCACGCGCACCATCTCCGCCAGCCCGCGGTGCAGGTCGGCGAAGTTGCGCGCGCCAAAGCCCACCGTCGCCGCGTCAAAGGAGTCCTCGCCGTAGGGCAGCGCCAGCGCGTCACCCCACTCAAAATGCGGGCTCACCTCGCCGCCGCGCGACGCCGCCTTGGCCCGCGCGCGCGCCAGCATCGCCTCGGCGAAGTCGCTGCCGACCACCTCGCCGTCCGGCGCCACGCGCCCGGCGAGCTCGATCGCCAGGTCGCCGGTGCCCGTCGCGACGTCGAGCACGCGCGACCCCCGCCCGACCCCGGCGAGATCGGCCGCTCGCGCGCGCCAGCGGTGGTGCAGGCCGGCCGTCATCGCCGTGTTCAGAAGGTCGTACACCCCCGCGATGCCGTCGAACATCGCGCGCACCTGCGCGGCCTCCAGGCGACCCGGCTCAGAGGCCGGCGGCGAGGGCCGATTCGGATCGGGCCCGCGCGGACCGCGGGCGACGTGCCGTGCCCCGTCTTCGCCGCTAGGTCCGGTCGCCGCGCCGGCGCCTTGCTGGGCGGGCATGACGCGACGCTACTTCAGCTGCGTGAGGAAGGCGACCACCGCGTTGAACTTCTTCGGCGGCAGGTTCTTGAACGACGGCATCGGCGCGGTCGGGTTGACCAGCGTGCGTGCGATCCCCTGACGCGGCAGGCGCGCGCCGATGTTCGTCAGCTGCGGGCCGGGGCCGTCGTTGCCGTTCTCGGCGATCTTGTGACACGCCAGGCAGCCGGACTGCGCGACCACCTTCTTGCCGGCTTCGTATTCCGCGAGCGTCTGCCCGCCGGCCTTGAGCACCGCGGGCGGCGTCTTCAGTTCGATCGCCGTCGGCGAGCCGGCGTTGGCGCCCGAGTACGTCAGGAAGGCCATCGCGCCGATCACCGCGATCCCGGTCAGCGTCGCGATCGGGCGGCGCTCCGGGCGGCGCTCGGGGCGGCGGTCGTAGAACGGCAGCAGGAACAGCAGGATCATGCCGAGCGTCGGCACGCCGATCGTCGCCAGCGGGACGAGGCTCGGGGGCTTGATCACCCGCAGCACCTCGAACAGGAAGAAGAAGTACCACTCCGGCCGCGGCACGTAGGTCGTCGTCGTCGGGTTCGCCTTGGATCCGAGCTCGGCGCCGAGCACCAGGGACATGGCGATGATGACGGCCATCACCACGCACGCCATCGCCCCGTCCTTGGCCACGGCGTAGGGGAAGAACGGCTTGCCCTGCGCCTTCAGCACCGAGTACTCGCGGAGGTACTGCTCCTTCTCGCGGCGGTTCATCGCGCGCTAGACCTCCGCCTCGTGCAGCTCTGGGCGCTCTTGCACTTTCGACCACGGCGGAGCCGTCGTGCCGAGCTTGGCGACCAGGTACAGGTGAAAGCCGATCAGCGCAGCCAGCAGGCCCGGTATCAGCAGCATGTGGATCGCATAGAAGCGCGACAGCGTCGTCGCGCCGAATTCCCCGCCGCCGCGCAGGAAGTCGCTCAGATACGGCCCGACCAGCGGACCCGTGCCGTTGATGTTCACGC
>JAXDGQ010000094.1:0-5646 GCA_034664965.1 Solirubrobacteraceae bacterium
CCACGCGCTCGTGATCGCGGCGGCGGGGCTGCACTACGCGGTGATCGCCTTCGCAGTGGTGCCCCATGGCTGAGCGGCGCGGACGCCGCAGCTCGGTTCGTCCGGCCCGGGCGACCTCGTAAATACCATCGCTATCGCCGCGTGCTGCGGCGGACGCTGCAAGCTCGCTTTCGTCCAGCCCGGGGCGACATCGTAAATACCATGGCTATCGCTGCGTGCTGCGCAAAACCCGAACCCCGCGCCGAGAGGCTTGCGCGTTCGTACAGCGGTAGCGATCGTATATACACGCCCGCGCAGCGATATAGCGGTCGCACGCAGCGATAGCGGTCGTATATACACGCGGGACGCACTTCGCGCGTATGCGCATTTGCACGACGGGACCGTGCGTCCGCTCAGACGAACAACGCGCGGCTGGGACACATGCGAGCAAGCGCGCAGCTGGAGCATTCGGGGGAGCGCGCGTGACACGTGCGGCGGCCGTGGCGCAGAAGGTTGACGTGCAGCTCGAGCTCGTGGCCGGGAGGCGTGAGCGCGAGCATCTGATCGTGCAGGCGATCAAACGGCGCGCCGGACTCGAGCAGGTGCAGGCGAGCGCCTACGCGCGAGACGTGCGTGTCGACTGGCACGTCGCGCAGCCCGTAGGCGAACAGCAGCACGCACGCGGCCGTCTTGCGCCCGACGCCGGGCAGCGCGACGAGATAGTCGCGCGCCTGCAGCAGCGGGACGCGCGGGAGCCAGTCGAGCGAGAGCTCGCGCGGCGGCCGATCGGAGATCGGCCAATGGGGGTCTTCTGAGATGGCGCGCAGGATCGCCTGGATGCGCACGGACTTGACCCTGGAGATGCCGCCTGGGCGGATCGCCTCCTCGACCTCGGCGACGGGGGCGTCGCGCACGGCCTGCCAGGATTCAAAGCGCGTGCGCAGGCGCAGGAAGGCGACGTCGCGATTGCGGTCGTTGGTCGACTGCGACAGCACGGTGAGCACGAGCTCGGCAATCGGATGCCCGTGCGGGCGCATCAGCGGGATGCCGTAGACGTCGCGCAGCCGGTCGCGGATGCGCAGCACGCGCGCGCGTGACGGCGGCGTGAAGGGTGCGGCGGGCGGCTTGGCGCGGGCGCGCGTGGCGGCGGTCCGTGGCACCGCTTCACGGTATCCGGGCGCCGCGCCGATAGGGCGCCGACCGGCCAGGCGATCCAGCGCGGCGGCGTGGCGGGGGTGCCCGTTGACCGGGTCCAAGCGGCCGTGGCCCAGATATCCTCGCGCGGTGCCCGGGACGACCGACCACGACGGCGAGCTCGACGGGCGCCCGGTCTTCTGGCGAAGCGCATCGCTCGCCGACGGCGCCAACGGCGCATCCGCGGCTGCACCGGGGGCCGGCACGCCCCAGGCGGCGGTGCCGCTGTACCTGCACGGGGTACCGGACAACTCGGATCTGTGGCTCGGGTTTCTCGCGCGCAGCGGCGGGCTGGCGCCGGACCTGCCGGGCTTCGGGCGCTCGGGCAAGCCGGGCTCGCTGCACTTCACGATCGAGGAGTACGCGGACTTTCTGGAGTCCTTTTTGGCTCTGGTCGGCGTCGAGCGCGTGAGCATGGTCGTGCACGACTGGGGCGCGGTAGGCCTGGCGTTCGCACAGCGCCATCCCGAGCGCATCGAGCGCCTGGTGGTGATCAACGCGGTGCCGCTGCTACCCGGCTACCGCTGGCATCGCACGGCGCGAATCTGGCGCACGCCGGTGCTCGGCGAGCTGGCGATGGGCGCGATCAACGAGCGGGTGCTCCGCGTGCTCTCCAGGGAGGCCAACGCGACGCCGGGGCCGATGCCGCAGGCGTGGCGCAGGAGCGTGCTCGACCACTTCGATCAGGGCACCCAGCGCGCGATCCTGCGGCTCTATCGCAGCTCCCCGCCGGACGTGCTGGCGGCGGCCGGGGAGTGCCTGGACGAGCTGGGCGTCCCAGCGCTGGTCGTGTGGGGCGAGCGCGACCCCTACATCCCGGCGCCCTTCGGCAAGGCGTACGCCGATGTGCTCGGCGCCGAGCTGCTGGAGCTGTCCGACGCCGGCCACTGGCCGTGGCTGGATCGACCCGATGTGATCGATCGGGTCGTGGAGTTCGTCAGCGCCGCGTCGCGGTGAGCGTGCTCGCGCGCCCGGCGCGCGGCGCGCTGCCCGCGTGGGCGAGCGTGCTCGCGCGCAGGCCGGGCCGAGCGCTGCCCGCGTGGGCGATCACCGCGGCGTTCGGCCTGGTGTACGTGCTCGTCGCGCCCCCCAGCGCCGACCTGGCGGCGGCCGGCTATCGCAGCGAACTGCTGGCGCACGCGGGCTTCACCGTGTGGGACAACGGCTGGTACGGCGGTCACCACCTGCCCGCCTACTCGCTGCTCGCGCCGGCGCTGGGTGCGCTGATCGGCGTGCAGCTGCTCGCGGCGCTCTCGATGACGCTCGCGGCGGCTCTGTTCACGAGACTGCTCGACGGCGCCTTTGCCGCGCGCGCGGCGCGCGTCGCCTCGCTGTGGTTCGCCTTCGGCGCGGCGATCGGCCTGCTCGCCAATCGCGTTCCCTTCGACCTGGGCCTGGCGGTCGGTATCGGCGCGCTGGTGGCGACGCGCGCGTTCGCGAGCTCGCGCGAAGAGTCACCGGGCCGCCGGCGCTGGGGTGCCCTGGCGCTCGTGCTGGCCGTCCTGTGCACGCTGGGCAGCCCGATCGCCGGCGCGTTCCTGGCGCTCGCGGCGGTCGCCTGGGCGCTGGCGAAGTGGTCGTCGACCGCGAGGCCCGATCACCGGCGATTCGCCCTCGCGCTGGCGGGAGCGGCGCTCGTGCCGGTCGCGGTGCTCGTGGTGGCCTTCCCCGAAGGCGGACCGCAGCCGTTCGTCGCGTCGGCGTTCTATCCGGCGCTCGCCGGCGTGCTGCTGATCGCCGCGCTGATGGCGCCCGAGCAGCGCCTGATGCGGACGGGGACGTTGCTGTACGCGATCGCGCTCCTCGCCGCCTACCTGATCCCCACGGCGGTGGGCGGCAACATCGACCGGCTGGGCGCGCTGGTGGCGGGACCGCTCGCCGCCGCCTGCGCCCTCAGCGCGCGCTCGCCGCACGGCCGCGCGGGCGGCGCGGGCGGCGACGGCCGTTGGCGCGTGCGCGCGCTGATCGCCTTCGCGCCGCTGCTGGTCTACTGGCAGTGCAACGCGCCGGTCGGCAACTACCTCTCGGCGGCCTCGGACCCGGCCGTGCACGCCTCCTTCTACGCGCCGCTGCTGGGAGAGCTGCGCTCGCTGGGCGTCGGCGACAGCCCGCGGCGGGCGCGCATCGAGGTCGTGCCCACGCGCGATCACGCCGAGGCCCGCTGGGTCGCGCCGCACGTGATGCTCGCCCGCGGCTGGGAGCGCCAGCTCGACGTCAACCGCAACGGGCTGTTCTACAGGGCGCCCCTGCGCGAAGACGAGTACGAGGACTGGCTGTCCTACGCGGCGGTCGCCTACGTCGCGCTGCCGGACGCGCCGCTGGACTACTCCGGGAGTGCCGAGGGACGCCTGGTGCGGCGCCTTCCGCCCTACCTGCGCGAAGTCTGGCGCTCGCGCCGCTGGCGGCTGTTTGAAGTGCTGGGAGCCACGCCGCTGGCCCCGCCTCCGAGCGCCGTGACGCAACTGAACAGCGACTCCTTCACATTGCGAGCCCCCGCCGCGGGAACCTATGACGTGCGCGTGCGCTTCACGCAGTACTGGGCGCTCGCCGGCGGACATGGATGCGTGCGCCGGGCGCCCGGCGGCTGGACCTACGTGCAGACTCGCGGCGGGGGCAGCGCGCGGGTGGTGATCGACTTCTCGCTCGCCCGCGTGTTCGATCACGGCCCCCGCTGTCGCTGACCTCATCGCCCGCGCGCGTCGACTAGGCTTCTCGGCGATGCTCGCCCGCGCTCGTCTCCTGCAGGCGCGCGTCCTGCCGCACGGCTGGCTCGACGCGCTGCGGCAGGTCTCGCTCTTTGCCGCCGCGTATGTCGCCTACCGGCTTGTGCGCGGGCTGGCCGAGGGCGACGCGAACGCGGCGTTCGCGCATGCGCGCGATCTGATCTCGCTCGAGCGCGCGACGCATCTGTTCGTGGAGCCGAGCGTGCAGGCCTGGGCGTCGGGCAGCCACGTCCTGATGGTGAGCGCGAGCTGGCTGTACGTCAACGCGCAGACGTCGATCACGCTGAGCGCGCTGCTGTACCTGTACCTGCGACACAACCGCTCGTTCTACTTCGTGCGCAACATGTTCATGATCGCGATGGCGATCGCGCTGGTCGGCTACGTTGTGTTCCCCACGGCGCCCCCGCGCTTCATGCCCGAGTGGGGCTTCATCGACAGCGTGTCGGACTTCACCGGCGTGCACGTATCGCACGCGAGCGGCTCGATGACCGCGCTGTTCAATCCCTACGCGGCGGTGCCGTCGATGCACGTCGCGTTCGCACTGATGATCGGCTGGCCGCTGGCGAAGCTCGCCCGGCACCGCGTCGTGCGGATCGCCTGGTTGGTGTACCCCTTCCTGATGACCTTCGTGATCGTCGTGACGGCCAACCACTTCATCGCCGACGCGCTGCTCGGGGCGCTGACCGCCGGCGCATCGGCCTATGGCGCGCTCTGGCTCGCGCGCGCCCGGCCGGCCGTGTGGCGCTTCTCGACAGTTCCCTCCGCGCACGTGCGCGCGAGCGGCTAGGCGCGACGGCCCGCGTTCATGGCCCCCAGACAGCACGCCTCGCCCAGGCGCCCGCGCCGCAGCGGCTACCGCGCGGGGCGCAAGGCCGGCCCGCGGGGCGCCCGTGCGCCGATCGGGGCGGGCGAACGCCGGGAGCTGGTGCGCAACCGCCTGATCGAGTCGCGCCTGACGCCGAACGCGATCTCGCTGACGGGGCTGGTGCTGAACGTCGTCGCGGCGGTGCTCGTGTGGGAAAGGCTGTTCTTCCTCGGCGGCGTCGCCTTCGTCGTCGGCTCGGTCATGGACACGCTCGACGGGCGCTACTCGCGGATGTCCGGCAAGGGCACGCCGTTCGGCGCGTTTCTGGATTCGACGCTCGACCGCGTCGAGGAGGGGATCGTGCTGACGGCGGTCGCGGGCTACTTCGCGATGAGCGGAAACCGCGCCGCGGCGGCCGCCGTGGTCGTCGCGGTGCTCGCGTCGCTGATGGTCAGCTACACACGCGCCCGCGCGGAGGCGCTGGGCGTGGAGTGCAAGGTCGGAATCGCCACGCGCCCGGTGCGCGTGGTGATCCTGGCGATCGGCCTGATCTTCGCGCGCGGCGCCTCGCTCGGCGACTTCCAGCTGCTGGAGCCGGCCGTGTACGTGCTCGCGGCGCTGAGCCTGGTGACGGTCGGCCAGCGCATCTGGCACGTGCGGCGCGAGCTCGTGGGTGTGACCTAGCGCAGGCGGCGGAGTAGTCTCCGCAAAAGCCCACACCCTTTCCTTGACCGCGCTCGGCCCCGGCGCCGAGCCCTCACAAAAGGACGTTTCTCTCGTGATCAAGCAGCACTCAAACGGCGGCGCTGGCCGATCTTCGATTCCTAGCAACGGCGCGGCCTCCAAGAACGGCGCCGCGCGCTATCAGTCCGACAAGGTGCGCGTCGCGATCGTCGGCGTCGGCAACTGCGCATCGGCGTTCGTGCAGGGCGTCAACTACTACCG
>JAXDGQ010000095.1:0-2853 GCA_034664965.1 Solirubrobacteraceae bacterium
GACGCCTCGGCCAGAAGACCGGCCAGGGCTTCTACGCCTACCCGCAGCCCGACGCCGAGCAACCGGCCGAGGTGATCAAGCTGGAGACGCGCGAGGACGGCGTGGCGATCGCCTGGCTGGCCAACGGTCAGATGAACTCGATCTCACCCCAGGTCGCCGGCGACCTGGGGAAGGTGTGGGCGAAGCTCAAGAACGAGTCCCACCCACCCGTGCGCGCGCTGGTGATCGCCTCCTCCAACCCGTTCCTGTTCTCCGCGGGAGCGGACATCAAGGCGTTCACGACGATGGACGCGGCCGCCGGCGAGACGCTCATCCACGAGACGCACGCGCTGTTTCGCGAGCTCGGCGCCGGCAGGATCGCGACGATCGCGGCGGTCAACGGCCTGGCCTTCGGCGGCGGCTGCGAGCTGGCGATGGCCTGCGACGTGCGCATCGCCGCGCGCTCGGCGCTGTTCGGCCAGCCGGAGATCAAGCTGGGGATCATCCCCGGCTTCGGCGGCACCCAGCGCCTGCCCCGCCTGGTGGGGATCAACAAGGGGCTGGAGATGAACCTCGTGGGCGATCCGGTGCTCGCCGACGAAGCCTTCGAGTTCGGCCTCGTCAACCGCGTCGTCGAGGACCACGAACTGCTCGACACGGCGCTGGCCTGGGCGCGCAAGCTCGCCCAGGCTGCGCCGCTGGCGCTCGAGCAGATCAAGCGCGTGTCCGCCGCCGGCGATCTCGACCAGGGGATCGAGGCCGAGAAGCGCGCCTTCGCCGAGGTCTTCGCCAGCGAGGACGCCAAGGAGGGCATCGCCGCCTTCCTCGGCAAACGCGCCCCGCGCTTCGAGGGGCGATGAGCGACAGCGCGCTGTCGTCACCGGCGGCGATTGCGCGCCTGGCCGAGCTCGTACGCGGCGCGGGCTCGGTCGTCGCGCTGACCGGCGCCGGCATCTCGGTGCCCTCGGGCATCCCCGACTTCCGCACGCCACGGACGGGGCTGTGGGCGAACGTCGACCCGATGGAGGTCGCGCACATCGACGCCTTTCGCGGCGACCCGGCGCGCTTCTGGAGCTTCTACGCCGAACGCTTCGCGACGCTCGGCGACAAGCGGCCCAACGGTGCGCACGAAGCGCTGGTCGAGCTCGAGCGGCGGGGCCTGCTCGACGGCGTGATCACGCAGAACATCGACATGCTGCATCGCAAGGCGGGCACGCGCGAGCTGGTGGAGGTGCACGGCAGCATCGCCACCTGCTCGTGTCAGGATTGCGGCGGCAGCGTTCCGCTCGACCAGGCGCGCGAACGCCTCGCGTCCGACGCCGAGGGCGTCCCGCGCTGCGCAACCTGCGCCGCGGCGATCAAGCCCGACGTGGTGCTGTTCGGCGAGCTGCTGCCCGCCGACGCGCTGCTGCGCGCGCGGGCGATGTGCCAGCGCGCGGGCCTGCTGCTGTGCATCGGCTCCTCGCTGGAGGTCCATCCGGTCGCGGGGCTGCCGCTGCTGACGCACGAGGCCGGAGGCGCCGTGGCGATCGTCACGCAGGGCCCGACGCCGCTCGACGACATCGCCGAGGTGCGTCTGAGCGGGGACGTCGTGTCCGAGCTGCAGGCGCTGCTGGACGAGCTCGCGCCGAGCGCACAGCCGGTTCGCTGAGCGCGCGGCGCCCGGCTGCGCTGCCGCGGGGGCGCCTCAGCCGGGCAGCTGCGCGACCGACAGCAGGTACTCGGCGCGCGCGCGGAAGCTGCCGTCGTCGGCCTCGTTGTTGTCGGTGTACAGCTCGAGCAGGTCGCCTCTGAGTGCCTCCCATTTGCCTTGGGGCTCGAGCGCCGACTTGGCCATGATCGCCGGTCCGAGCACGCGCTCGTTGTACTCCAACCAGCTCTCCGGCGAGGCGTGCTCGAAAGTGACCATGTGACGCTCGAATGACAGGTCGGCGCCACTGTCGGCGAACAGCTCCCCGACCCGCTCCTCGGTTCCCCACATGACCGGCGGCTTCAGCTCCGGCGGCGGCGGTGGCATGTAGGAGCCGACCGTCTTGAACATCTGACCGTTGAGGCCCTCGGGGGTCCACGCGGCGACGACGATCCGCGCGCCAGGCCTGGCCACCCTGACGAGCTCACCGGCGGCGACCTCCTGGCGCGGAGCAAACATCACGCCGAAGCACGAGGTCACGCGATCAAACGATCGATCATCAAAAGGAAGTTCCTCGGCGTCCCCCTCGACAAAGGTGATCTCCACGCCCGCCTCGGCCGCGCGCTGGCGCGCGACGTCAAGCAGCTTCGGCGTCAGATCCAGGCCCGTGACCTGCGCCCCGGCGTGCGCTGCCGGGATCGCCACGTTGCCGCTGCCCGTGGCGACGTCCAGTAGAGGCTCGCCCGGCTCGGCTTGCGCGCGCTCGACGACCAGCTCGGCCACCCCGGCGATCGTGCGTGCGATGTCCGGATAGTCGCCAATCGTCCACATCATCCTCTGGCCATCCTTGATGCCGCTGACGTCGATGCTCATCGTTGTGGCCTCCTCATCGGTTGACTGTCGCACGCTGCAGCTTGCGCAGGTCGCGCTCGGGCTCGATCTGCCAGCGCGCGGCCACCGCCGACAGCTCGTCGTCGAGCTCCCAGCCGTCGGCGACCGGTGCTCCGCTGTATTGCGGGCTGGCTCCCTTCAAGGTCATCGAGCCGGTGTTGTCGCCGATCTCGCGCAGCTCGCGCACCTCCTCGGCGCCAAGCGGCGACGGCGTCCTGACGGCGGCCAGCTCGGCGCGCTTGTCCTCGATCGGCCGGGCGTGCGGGCCGGGCTCCTGGATCAGCGTCGGGGCCACGCAGCGCACCGGCCCGTGCGACAGGTTCCAGGCGCACGCCAGCTGCAGCGTCGTGAGC
>JAXDGQ010000096.1:0-23845 GCA_034664965.1 Solirubrobacteraceae bacterium
TGGCGGGCTTCGAGAACCACGGCGGCCGCACCGTGCTCGGCCCTGGCGACCAGGCGCTCGGGCGCGTGCTGCGCGGCCACGGCAACGACGGGCGCAGCGGCTTCGAGGGCGCGCGGAGCGCCAACACGATCGGCACCTACCTGCACGGCCCGCTGCTGCCCAAGAACGCCTGGTTCGCCGACTGGCTGATCGCCCGCGCCCTGCGTATCGACGCCTGCGAGCTGGCGCGGCTGGACGATCGCCTCGAGGACGAGGCGCATCTGAGCGCTCGCCACGCCGCCGGCCTCTAGCGCAGGTTCGGCCGCGCACGGCGGCGGCCCCGGCGCCCGCGATCACGAGACAGCGCGGCGTACCGCGTTACCCGCAAACTCCAGGCTCGGTCCTCCCCTCCCCTCGCCGCGCGCCTCTAGGATCGACGCGATGGAGATCTCCGAGTACCAGCGTCTGTCGCGGCGCACCGCCGAGTACCCGCGCGAGGCGTGGCTGGCCTACCCGGCGCTCGGCCTGGCCGGCGAGGCCGGCGAGGTCGCCGAGCATGCCAAGAAGGCGATTCGCGACGACGCGGGAGCGGTCAGCTCCCAGCGGCGTGAGAAGATGGCCAAGGAGCTCGGCGATGTGCTCTGGTACGTGGCGCAGCTGGCCAGCGAGCTGGAGCTCGATCTCGGCGAGGTCGCGCAGGCGAACCTCGACAAGCTGCTCTCCCGCCAGCGCCGCGGTGTGCTGTCGGGCAGCGGCGACGAGCGCTGACTAGGCGATCGCAAAGCGCTCGAAGCGCTGGGCGACGCGCGCGGGAATCAGCGCGCGAACGCGCACTCCCTCCGGTGTGTCCTCACGGCTGACGTCACCGGCCAGGTCGTGCAGCTCGGCGAGGCTGCCTCCGTCGGCGTAGGGGACCAGCAGCTCCATCGTGCGCAGCGTGTGTGCCAGCTCGCGCTCGATTCGCTCGCCGAGCTCGACGAGCCCCTCACCGCCGGCTGCGCTGACGAGCACGGCGTCGGGATGGCGCAGGCGCAGCTCGTCGCGCGCCTCCTGGTCGAGCAGATCGGCCTTGTTGAGCACGAGCAGACGCGGCCGGTCGCCGGCGCCGATCTCCTCGAGCGTCTGCTCGACGGAGTGGCACATCACCGTAGCCTGCCCCTCGGGCGCCGATGCGTCGAGCACATGGATCAGCAAGTCGGCGCGACGAGTCTCCTCCAGCGTCGCGGCGAAGGCGTCGACGAGCTGGTGGGGCAGCTTTGAGATGAACCCGACGGTGTCTGTGAGCAGATGCGTCCTGCCGCTGAGTCGAAGCTCGCGCGTGGTCGGATCCAGCGTGTGGAACAGCCGGTCGCGCACGCCGACGTCTGCGCCGGTCATCACGTTGAGCAGCGTCGACTTGCCGGCGTTGGTATAGCCGACGAGCGCGACCGTCGGCAACGAGGCGCGCTCGCGCTCGGCACGCTGCACGGCGCGCGTTCCCTTGACATGCTCCAGGCGCCGGCGAAGCGCGGCGATCCGGTCGCGCGCGAGGCGGCGGTCGGTCTCGATCTGCGTCTCGCCGGGTCCCCGGGTGCCGATGCCGCCGCCGAGGCGCTCGAGGTGGCTCCACAGGCCGCGCATGCGTGCGAGGTTGTATTCGAGCTGGGCCAGCTCGACCTGGAGCTTGCCCTCGGCGCTGCCGGCGTGCGAGGCGAAGATGTCGAGGATGACGGTCGTGCGATCGACCACGGGCAGACCGATGGCCTCCTCCAGGTTGCGCTCCTGTCGCGCGGTCAGCTCGTCGTCGCAGGCGATCAGGTTGGCGTCGCAGGACTTTGCGGCAGCCTTGGCCTCGGCGACCTTGCCCGACCCGAGATAGGTGTTGGGGTGCGGCAGCTCGCGCTGTTGGACCATCTCCCCCACCACCCCCACACCGGCGGTGCGCAGCAGCTCGCCGAGCTCGGCGAGGTCGTCACCGTCCTTCAGCGCCGCCACGCAGAACGCGCGCTGGCGTGCGCGCTGCGGGGACTGCGCGCCTGAGCTGTGGCCATCGGAGGACGCCGGCGTCAGCGCGATCCGGCCGTTACGACTTCTTTGCATTGACCATCCAGTCTAGAGCCCCAGCTGGCCGCTCTGGCGATCACTCGGCGAGCGCGCCGAGGCGCTGCACCGCCTCCAGCAGCCGGTCGTCGGGGGTGGTCAGCGAAATGCGAAACCATCCCTCGCCCGCCGGACCGTAGACGGCTCCTGGCGTGATCACGACGCCTGCCTGCTCGAGCACGTGCTCGCAGTAGACGGTCGAGCTCTCATAGCCGTCTGGGATCGGCGCCCAGACGTAGATCGTGGCGTGCGGTGGGTGCACCTGGACACCGAGCTTCTTCAGCGCGTCGCAGACCAGGTCGCGCCGGCGCCGGTACAGCTCCGTCATCGAGGCCACCTCGGCGTCGGCCTCCGGCGACAGCGCGGCGATACCGGCGAGCTGCACTGCCTCGAACAGGCCGGAGTCGATGTTCGTCTTCAGCCGCCAGTACGTCTGCAGGGCGTCTGCGTTTCCGACGACCACCGCACAGCGCCAGCCGGTCATGTTGTAGCCCTTGGACAGCGAGAAGACCTCGATGCCCACGTCCTTGGCGCCGGGGGTGGCGAGAAACGAAGGCGGGCGATATCCGTCGAAGGCGATCTCCGAATAGGCGTTGTCGTGCACGACGAGGATGTCGTAGGCGCGCGCGAAGTCCACCACGCGCTCGAAGAACCCATCGGGCGCGAGCGCGCCGGTCGGATTGTTGGGGTAGTTGAGGTACATCAGCTTGGATCGCCTCGCGACGTCCTCGTCGATCGCGCCCAGGTCTGGCACGAAGCCCAGCTCGGGCTCCAGCGCCATCAGCACGGGCTCGGCGCCGGCGAGCCACGGGCCGCCCGTGTACACGGGATAGCCGGGGTCGGCGGCGAGGGCGTAGTCGCCGGGGTCGAGGAAGGCGAGGTTGAGGTTGAAGATCGCCTCCTTGGCGCCGATCGCGGGGATGATCTCGCGCTCGGGGTCCAGGGTCACGTCAAAGCGCCGCTCGTAGAAGTCACGCACGGCTCCGCGGAAGTCGGCGCGCCCGCGGTTGGATGGGTACTGGTGCGTCTCGGGCTCTGTTACCGCCTCCTGCATCGCCTCGACGATCAGCGCGGGGGTGGGGCGATCGGGGTCGCCGATGCCGAGGCTGATCACGTCGACGCCGGCGGCGCGCTTGTCGGCGATCTTGCGCTCGAGCTCGGCGAAGGCGTACGGCGGTATGCGCTCCAGGCGCTTGCTCGGTCTCATCCGGCTCCTTCGATGTCGACTGGTTGAAAGCCTGCCGGGCTCATCCGGCCTCGCGCAGCTCGTCGACGAACTGCTCGCTCAGCCGTCCGGCGAAGACGGGCAGCGCCCAGCCTGACAGGTGCACGAGCAGCTGCGAGTCGACCTCGACCTCGAGCTCGCCGCCGTCGAGCTCGACCACGACGCGCGTCGGCTCGGGGGGCGGTCCCGGCGGTCGCACCGTTGAGCCGGCGACGAGGTACGCCACGGCCGCGCCGGTCGCGCCGGTCCCCGAAGAGAGCGTCTCCCCCACGCCCCGCTCGAAGATGCGCGCGCGGATTCGCGCGGGCGGTCCGGCCTCCAGCTCGGCGTACCAGGAGACGTTCGTGCGATTGGGGAACTCCGGGTGGGCTTCCAGCGGCGGCCCGATCGCGCCGAGGTCAAGCCCGGCCAGCGTGGCCGGGTCCTGCACGCGTACGGCGCACTGCGGATTGCCGATCGAAACGTGCTGGATGCTCCAAGCGCTCGCTTGCGCCTCGTCATCGGCGGGCGCGTCGACCCGCAGCTCAACGGCTCCGTCGGGGGGTCCTGAGGGGAAGTCCTTGGAGGCCAGGCTCGCGTGCCCCATGTCCACGCGACAGCTGAACGGGCCGGTTATCTGCGGGCGAATCGCGCCGGCGGCCGTGTGGATCGAGAAGCTGTCCAGCTCAGTCCAGCCGCGCCTGCGCAGGTAGAGGATCGCCTCGCGCGCGCCGTTGCCCGAGAGCTCCGCCTCGGATCCGTCGGGATTGAAGATGCGCAGGTCGGCCACGTCCGCGGGATCGCTCGGGGGCGACAGCAGCAGCACGCCGTCGGCGAACACGCCGAAGTGGGGTGCGCACAGCCGCCGAACGCGCTTGGGCGTCAGCTCGAACGGGAGGTCGTCGCGCTCGACGATCAGATAGTCGTTGCCGAGCGCTTGCCACTTCTCGAATCTCATGGTCAGGCGGCGGAGTCTAGGATCTCGCCGGCCACCGAGTCCGCCGAGCGGCCGGTGACGTCGATCGACGTCACCCCGGCGAGCTTCCGCATCCACGTCAGCTGGCGCCGCGCGTAGTTGCGCGTGCGGCGCTTCATCGCCTCGACGTCGTCGCTCAGCAGCTCGTCGAAGCCGAGCGCCTTGCGCGCCGTCGCGGAGACCCCGGCGGCGTGGGCCCGGCGCACCTCCTCGCGTGCACCGGCCGCGATCATCTCGTCGACGCGGGCGTCGATGCGCTCATACAGCGCCTCGCGCTGCATCGTCAGGGCCGCGAGCAGCGTCGGGTGGCGCAGCTCGTCGCTCCACAGCTGCGACGCCCCTCGCGGTGGCTCGAGCTCGCCCGCTTGCAGCAACTCCAGCGCGCGCACGATTCGTCGCCAGTCATGCTCGTCGATGCCCTGTGCAGCCCACGCCGCGCCCTGCGCGAGCCGGCGATGCAGCGCAGGCGCACCGAGCAGCTCGAGCTCGGCCATCAAACGCTCGCGTACGCCCTCGGCCGGTTCGGGACGAAGGTCGAGGTCGGCGAGGGCCGCGCGCAGGTAAAGGCCGGTGCCGCCGACGACGATCGGCCTGCGCCCCGCCGCCAGCAGCGCGTCGATCTCCGCGTGGGCGAGCTGTGCGTATTGTCCCACGCTGAAGGTCGCGTCCAGCGGCACGAACGACAGCAGGCGATGATTGAGCGCCGCGCGCTCGTCGACGGAGGCCACCCCGGTCAGCGTCTCCAGCCCGGCGTAGACCTGCAGCGCATCGGCGGACACAGCGACAGGCGTCTCGCCGCGCGCGCGAAGCAACCGCGCAAGCGCAACCGCGATCGCGGTCTTGCCGACGCCTGTGGGGCCGAACAGGGCAATCACATCGGAGCGGCCGGGCGCCGTCGGTCCGCTCGCCGGCGGCGTGCTCTGGGTCATCCTGGCAGTATCGCCGCCTGACGCGGCCACGCAACGCAAGGTGGGACCGGGGTGCCTGCCCCGGGCGCCACATTTGCGTAGGCTTGCCGAGATGAAGATTTCGGGGTCGAGCGTTCTTCTGACGGGGGCGACCGGCGGTATCGGCCACGCGATCGCGCGCGCCGTGGCCGCCCAGGGCGGCAAGCTGATCCTCACCGGCCGGCGTGCCGACGTGCTCGAGCCGCTAGCCCAGGAGCTCAGCGGACGCGCCCTGGCGGTCGACCTGGTCGAGCCCAGCGAGGTCGATCGGCTGGCGAGCGAGGCCGGCGATGTGGACATCGTGATCGCCAATGCCGCGCTTCCGGCGACCGGCGCGCTCGAGAGCTTCACGATGCACGAGATCGATCGCGCACTCGCCGTCAATCTGCGAGCTCCGATAGCGCTGACACATGCGCTGATGCCGGCGATGGTCGCTCGCGGCCGCGGACACCTGGTCTACGTCTCCTCGTTGAGCGGCAAGGCGGCCACCCCCGTCTCGCTGATGTACACGACGACCAAGTTCGGGCTGCGCGGCTTCGCCGCCGGCCTGCGCATCGACCTGCGGGGCAGCGGCGTCGGCGTCACAACCGTGCTCCCGGGCTTCATTCGCGACGCCGGCATGTTCGCGATCGCCGGCGCGGAGCTCCCGCCGACGGTCGGCACGCGCAGCCCCGATGACGTCGCGCGAGCGACGATTCGCGGGATCGAGCAGAACAAGGGCGAGATCGACGTGGCACCGTTCCCAGTGCGCGTCGGCGCGATGATCGCGAGCGTCGCCCCGGAGTTCGGCGCGGCCGTCAGCCGCCGCTCTGGCGGGGACAAGATCGCCGATGAAATGGCCGCCGGCCAAGCCGGTATGCGCTAGCTCAGAAGAGGGCCTGCTGGGTCGCCCGCGACGGCGGTGACTCCGGTGACAGGGGCCCGTCGGCCGGGTCTGTCAGGGGCTGCACAAACCGCCGCGACTGCCCTCGGCGGCGTACCATCTGCGACAGTCGCTTGCGCTCATCCGCAGGCGCGTAGGCGCCTTTGCGGTAGAGCTGCTCGTAGCGCGGCACGAGATCCGGTCGCTGCTCGCGCAGCCAGCCCATGAACACCTGGCGCACGTCGCCTCGCAGATGCAGCGCGATGCCGCTGATGCTCGTAGCTCCGGCCTCTGTAGCGAGGTTCAGCAGCTCGTCGACCTGAGCGGGCGAGTCGTTGATGCCGGGCATCAGCGGCGCGATCAGCACGCCGGTGGGGATCCCCGCTCGATTCAGCTCGGCGACCGCCTCCAGGCGCGCGCGCGGGTTGGGCGTGTGCGGCTCGGTCGCGCGCCAGGCCTTCTCATCGAGTGTCGGAATCGACAGGCACGCCCCGAAGCTCGTCCGCTCGGCGATCTGCAGCATCAGCTCCAGGTCGCGCAACAGCAGCGGGGACTTCGTCAGCACCGAGCAGGGGTTGGCGGCGTCGCGCAGCGCCTCCCAGATCCCCTCCATCAGCCGGTAGCGGGCCTCGACCCACTGATAGGGGTCGGTGTTCGTCCCCAGCGCCACGTGTTCACGCTTCCACGACGGCCGCGCCAGCTCGCTGCGCAGCACCTCCGGCGCGTTGACCTTGACCACGATCTCGCGCTCGAAGTCGCGTCCGGCGTCGAAGTCCAGGTACTTGTGTGTCGGGCGGGCGAAGCAGTACGTACAAGCATGCGTGCATCCCCTGTACGGGTTGATCGTCCAGCGAAACGGCATCCGCGATTGCTTGGGCACGCGGTTCAGCACCGAGCGGGCGCGCACCTCATAGAAGCGAGTCTCGAGTGCCTGAGGAGCGTCGAAGCGACGCACGATCGCCTCGTCGCGATATCCGGGCAGCCTGCGCTGTTCCTCGTCTCCCAGCGTAAGGTTGCTCCAGCGCACGAACATATGTTCGCATAGAGGACGGGTGGACCGCCCCACATCGGCTTCGGCTGGGCCCCCGAGCGTGGCGCCATCGAGCTCGGCAACGTTCGTCCAAGGCGCCATCGGTGTGTTATCGCGCCCGCGCGCAGCGCCGAGCAGAGGCTGATGCCAAAGGATGCTGCTGGTTCCCGGGAGTCAAAGCTTGGCGCGACCTCGTGGCTCTGCCGCGGCGACTTCGACCGTGAACGCATGCTCGACATGGAGCAGCGCGTCCGTCCCGTCCGCCAGCGCGCGTTGGCGATCCTCGCTGTCGCGCTGGTCGCAGCCGGCCCGTGGCTTGGCTGGTGGCCGGCGCTCTTCTTGATTCCGGCGGCGCTGTGCTTCGGCGCGGCCGACCTGTTCATGCCGCGCGTCGCGCGTCCAGAGCTCTTGATGTTCGGCGCGTGGATCGGAAGCGGCCTGGTGATCGGCGGAGCGGTCGCGCTGAGCGGCGGCCCCAGCCAGCCGACGCTGTCGTGGCTGGCGATCCCCGTGATCACGCTCAGCTCCCGCTTTCCCATGCGCGGCGTCGTCGTCGGCGTGATCGTCAACATCGCGATCCTGCTCGCGGTCGCCTTCGGCGTGAACGCCGATCAGATCATTCACGACCCGGTGCTCGTGATCGCCCCGGTCGCCCTCCTGCTCTGCGTCGCCGTGCTCTCCACGCCGCTGATGCGTTCGGACATCCAGCACCGCAGCGACGCCGTGATCGACCAGTTGACGGGCATGCTCAACCGCAAGGCGCTGAGCACGCGCGTGGCCGAGCTCGCCCAGCAGTCCCAGCTCACCGGCGAGTCGATCGGCATCATCGTCGGCGATCTCGACCACTTCAAGCAGATCAACGACACGCGCGGACACTCCGTCGGCGATGTCGTGCTCAAGGAGGTCGCCTACCAGATGCGCAAGCAGCTGCGCGCGTTCGACCTCGCCTACCGTCTCGGCGGCGAGGAGTTCCTGATCCTGCTGCCCGGCTCCGATCTCGAGCAGGCAGCCCGTCTGGCCGAGCAGCTTCGCAAAGCCGTCGCCAGCAATGGCGTAGCCGGCGGCCTCGACGTCACGATGAGCTTCGGCGTGGGCGCTTCGCAGAACGGTCAGCCGTTCGACTACCCCGAGGTCTTCCAGACGGCCGACGCCGCGCTGTACCGCGCCAAGCGCGAAGGGCGCGACCGCGTGTGCCGCTCTGACGCCGAAACCGCGCCCCCGGCAATCGGCGTCCCCGTCTTCGCCTGAGCTCCTCAAGCGCCGACGCGCGCGAGCAGCAGCTCCTCGCCCGCGAGCGTCTGGCTCGTCGCCGAGTCGACTCGCACCTGCGTGATCTCGCCCGCGGCCGCGAGGCCGGAGAAGTTGACGACTTTGTTGTGGCGCGTGCGGCCGCGCAGGCGCTCGGGGTCGGTGCGCGATGCGCCTTCGACGAGCACGTCGAGGGTGCGACCGACGAAGCGCTGAGCCCGCTCGCGCGCGCCGCGCTGGACGACCTCCAGCAGGCGCTGCATGCGCTCGACCTTCACCGGATGCGCCACCAACCCCTCGTCGATCGCCGCCGCCTCGGTGCCCCGGCGTGGGGAGAAGACGAACGTGAACGCCGCGTCGTAGCGGACATCGTCGGCCACCTGCAGCGTTTGCTCGAAGTCCTCCTCGGTCTCGCCGGGAAAGCCGACGATGATGTCCGTCGTCAGCGCCACGTCGGGCACGTGCTCACGGATCATCGCCACGCGCTGCATGTAGCGATCGCGGTCATAGGTGCGACGCATCGCCTTGAGGATCCGTGAGGAGCCCGACTGAAGCGGAAGGTGGATGTGCTCGCACACGCTCGAAAGCTCCGCGTGGGCTCGCACGACGTCCTCGCGCATGTCCTTCGGGTGCGGGCTCGTGTAGCGAATTCGATCGACCCCGTCAATCGCGTCGATCTCCGCCAGCAGCGTCGCGAAGGTCGGGCGCCGCCGCCGAGGCGCACCGTCGCCCAGAGCCGGCAGGTCGCGACCGTAGGAGTTGACATTCTGGCCGAGCAGCGTCACCTCGCGTACGCCATCGGCCGCCATCGCCCGCGCCTCCGCGACCAACTCGGCCATCGGGCGGCTGACCTCCCGCCCGCGCGTCGATGGGACGATGCAATACGAGCATGCGCAGTTGCAGCCCACGCTGATCTGCATCCAGCCCTGGAACGGCCGCGCGCGATGTGCCGGCAGATGGCCCGTGAATCCCTCGAACTCGAAGTAGCCCTGCGCCGTCAGAGAGTCGCTGGTGAGGAACTCCGCGAGCTTGTGCACCTGGCCGGGGCCGAACGCCACGTCGACGAACGGAAAGCGCTCGAACACCTCCTCCTTGACCGACTGCGCCCAGCAGCCGCCTACGCCGACGAGGCGATCCGGGTGTTCAGTCTTCAGCCGTTTCGCTTCGCCGAGGTGCGCGATGAAACGACTGTCCGCCGACTCGCGGATGGAGCACGTGTTGAACAGGATCAGGTCGGCCTCGCTGCGCTCCTGCGCCTCGGAGTAACCCAGCGACTCCAGCATCCCCTTCATCCGCTCGCTGTCGTGCTCGTTCATCTGGCAGCCGAACGTCGTGACGTGGTAACGCTTCACGGGGACAGGGTAGTCGGGCCGCGCTTGCGAGATACGCTTTGGCCGGTCAGGGGCGGGCCGAGATCGGGACGGCCATCCTGGCTTCAAGGTCCTATCGAGCTTGCTCCTGGATTGCGGGAGCACGTTTGCTCGCCACGACAGGCCAGCACGAACGGCCGTCCGGCCGGTCTCTTGAGCGAGTCGCGCCCAGTGTCCAGGCTCGACTAGGCGACAGCCGCTACAGCCGGTTCGCTGGCGATTGGCGCCGGGGCCTCCTTGTCGCGGTCGATCGGCGTGACCAGATCCTTGCCCAGGCCGAGCGCGGCGTAGATCTTGTCCTCTATCTCCTTGGCCACCTCGGGGTTGGCGTCCAGGTGGGCCTTGGCGTTGCCGCGTCCCTGGCCCAGGCGGTCGTTGCCGTAGGAGAAGAACGAACCAGACTTGGAGACGATGTTGTGCTCCAGGCCGAGGTCGATCAGGCAGCCCGACGTCGAGATGCCCTTCCCGTACTCGATGTCGAACTCCGCCTGGCGAAACGGCGCGGCCACCTTGTTCTTGACCACCTTCACGCGCACGCGGTTGCCTACCGCCTCCGTGCCATCCTTGAGCGTCTCGATGCGCCGGATGTCCAGGCGCTGGGAGGCGTAGAACTTCAGCGCGCGGCCGCCCGGCTGGGTCTCGGGCGAGCCGAACATCACGCCCACCTTTTCGCGAATCTGGTTGGTGAGGATGCACAGGGTCTGCGTGCGGTTCAGGTTGCCGGCGAGCTTGCGCATCGCCTGGGACATCATGCGCGCCTGCGCCCCTACCGTCTGGTCGCCCATCTGTCCCTCGAGCTCGACGCGCGGCGTGAGCGCGGCGACCGAGTCGATAGCCACCACATCGACGGCGCCCGAGCGCACGAGCATGTCGGCGATCTCCAGCGCCTGCTCGCCGTAGTCGGGCTGGGAGACGAGCAGCTCATCGATGTCGACGCCGATCTCCTTCGCATAGAGCGGGTCCATCGCGTGCTCGGCGTCGATGAAGGCGCACACCCCGCCCAGCTTCTGCGCCTCGGCGAGCACGTGGTAGATCAGCGTCGTCTTGCCCGAGGACTCCGGGCCGAACACCTCGACGATGCGCCCGCGGGGCACGCCGCCGATGCCCAGCGCGAGGTCGAGCGACAGCGCGCCCGTGGGGATCGCCTCGCAGCGCACCTGCGCGCCCTCGTCGCCCATGCGCATGACCGTGCCCTTGCCGAACTCGCGCTCGATCTGCGTGAGCGCGCCCTGAAGGGCGGCGTCGCGCGCCTTGGCTGCCTTCTCCTGGTCGGTCACGGGCATGGTCTGACTCCTCGGTTCGAGATGGATTGAGCAAGTTAGAGGGCGCTTCGGACGGAACAGCTGTTCGTATTGGCGCTCATACGCGCAGTCCCTGCGGGCTCTCGCGGGCCACCGCGCCCACCCCGTTCGTCCACCGCACCATCGGGCGCTCAGCGCCGCGTGGGAGGCCGCCGATGAAGACACGTCCCCCCGCTCCGAGCACCACAGACCCTTTGACCGGCAACTCAATCCCGCGGCGCCCGATCGCGCTGCTCTGCGCGACGCTGATGCTCGCCATCGTCGGCGCGCTGCTCGTGCGCGCCGCGCCGAGCTCGGCGCAAGGGTCCAAGGCCGGATGCGCCTCGCGAACGGCCCGCACCGGCGCGCATGCCCGCGGATGCGCCACGCGCAAGCACAGGTCGCACGCCAAGGGCAAGGCCAAGCACAAGGCCAAGCACTCAAACAAGCAGTCCAAGTCCCAGCGCAGCCCGGCTGCGCGCACACCCGGTGCACCCGCACAGCAGCCGGCCGTCTGCGAAGACGCCAGCGCCCCGGCACGCGAAAGCGAAGGCTTCTACTCCTGCGCGGACGGCACCGAACCGATCTGCGCCGACGGCTCCGAAGCGGTCGCCGCGAGCAACGGCTCCGGCCCGGTCTGCCCGACGGCGGGCGAACCGGTCCTCGAATTCAGCGAAGCGAGCTGCGAAGACGGCAGCCCGCCGACCGGCGCCGGCGGCGCCTACACCTGTGACGACGGCTCGCAGCCCGAATGCGAAGACGGCTCCCAGCCGGTCCTCTCAGACGAAGGCGCGGCGCTCACGTGCATCGCCTACGGGACCACGGGGCCCTCGCCCACCCCCTCTTTGCCGGTCGGCGAAGACGAATCTGAAGACGCATACAAAGGGCTCGCCGTCAGCGCCTCGTAGCTCGCGCCGGCCGGCGCCAGCCACGAGCGGTAGAGAACCACCTCCGGGGGCACGAACGACAGCTGCGGCGTCGGGGGCGCGGGCCGTTCGCCGTCCGCTCGACGCTGTCGCGAACCTTCGCGCCCGAGCCGAGCGACCGTGACGTGGGCCCGGAAACGCCGCCGCTCGGGCTGCCAGTCGATCGCGCCCGCCAGCGCGGCCTGCACGGTCTCGTGCAGAGCCGCCAGCTCGCCGTTGCGATCGTGGACCGCGAGCGCGAGCGCGCGTGGGATGCGCGGCGGCAGCCACAATGGCGCGCCCAGGAAGAGCTCGCCGCTGGCTGCCGCGAGGCCCTCCAGGGCTGCGGCGATCGTCTCGATCTCCTCGACCGGCCGGCTGCCGATGAAGCACAGCGTCAAGTGCATCGTCCCCGGCTCCAGCAGCCGCACGCCGCGCGGGGCGCCCCCTCGCCCCGAGGCGCCCAGGGACGCCACGGCCAGGCGCGCCCACGCGGCCAGCTGCTCGCGCATCGCCGCAGGGGGGTCGATCGCCACGAACAGCCGTGCTGTGGCCGGGCGGGACATCGCCGGCGATGCTAGCGGCGCGTCGGCGCTGCGGCGAATGCTCTCGCGGTCATGCGGCGAGCAGCGCCCGGCGGAGCATGTGCATGGCCACGGTCGTCGCGCGGTCGCGCACATCGGCGCGACCGCCCGGGAGGTTGACCGAGCGCGTCATCCTCGCCTGAGCGGGCCCCGAGACGGTCAGCCAGACCAGGCCCACCGGCTTGTCCTCGCTGCCGCCGCCCGGACCGGCGATTCCGGTCACTCCGATACCGATATCGGCGTGCAGGCGCTCGCGGGCGCCCTCGGCGAGCGCGTCTGCCACCTGCTCGGAGACGGCCCCGTGGCGCTCGATCAGCTCCGCCGGGACGCCCGCCTGATGCACCTTGGCGTCGTTGCTGTAGGCGACGATCGCGCCCTTGACGTAGCGCGAGGAGCCCGCCCGGTCGGTCAGCCGCGCCACGAGCAGACCGCCGGTGCACGACTCGGCCGTCGCGACGGTGTGCCCGCCGAGCAGCGCCGCGACCTGATCGTCGACCGTGCTGGCATCGTCTGAGAACAGCGTGTCCGCGTGGCGCTCGGCGACGATCTGCGCGAACGCTTCATAGACGCCCTCGCTGTCCGGCTCATACCTGGTGACGACCTCGATCTCGCCGCGTTTGAGACACGTGGTTATCTCCAGGCGATCGAGCTCGACCCCCTCGCGCTCAGCCACTCGCAGCGTCTCGGCGATCTCCGACTCGGGCATGCCGAACAGCCGCAGCATCCGCTGGCGGTAGGACGTCGCCCCATGCACCGCTGCGCGCACGGCGTCGGTCTGCACGGCTTGCTGCCACATCGGCTGCAGCTCGCGCGGCGGCCCGGGGAGCACGACGATCGTCGGGCCGGCGTCGTCGTGGCGCGGCGCGACGACCAGTCCCGGCGCGGTGCCGATCGGGTCGAGCACCGTGGCCCCGGCGGGGATCGTCGCCTGCTTGCGCGTGCCGAGCTCGATCGCGGCGACGTCGAGATTCGGCCAGCGCGTCATCAACGGGCGCACGATCTCCGCGATGCGCCGCTCCAGCGCCTCGTCGAGCACCATCTCTCGTCCCTGAAAGTCACCGACGACCTCGGCGGTCAGGTCGTCGGCCGTCGGGCCCAGGCCGCCGCTGGTCAGCACGAGGTCCATCCGCTGCTCGGCCATGAACGCCAGCGCCGCTGC
This sequence comes from Solirubrobacteraceae bacterium, assembly GCA_034664965.1. GTDB lineage: Bacteria > Actinomycetota > Thermoleophilia > Solirubrobacterales > Solirubrobacteraceae > Palsa-744. Next base: position 13,624 of record JAXDGQ010000096.1, read on the forward strand.
CATGTCCTGCGGTCGGTCGCCGACGATCGCGACATGCGCGAGGTCGACGCCCAGCTCGCGCAGGCGGTCCGACAGCCACGGGCCGTTGCGGTCGCTGACGCGCCCGGTGAGCACCTCGGTGCCCGTCACGACGATGCCGGCGCGTGCGCTCACAGGCAGGTCGGCAGCTGGCCGCTGTGAAGCCGCGTGCGACCGGCCGCCTTGGTGATCGAGTAGCCGATCGCCTGACTGGAGGAGGCCACCGAACGCGCGTGGCCGTCAACGATCATCGTCACGGAGCTGTTGCCCAGCGTGATCTCGAAGCGCCTCGCGTGGTAGGTCGAGGTGGTTTCGCCCGCCTGCAGTTCCTTGCCCGCGATCGCACGGCGTCCGTGGTCGCCGATCAGGCAAACGTAGACGGGCGCGCTGGCGCGCAGCGAGAGCGCCACGACGTCGCTCGTCGGCGAGGCGTTGGTAGTCGTGGCGCGGTGCTTGTGCGCCGCTTTGGTCGCTTTGTGAGCCGTGCTCGTCGAATGGCTCGCTGAGTTCGAGCTGGAACCACCGCCGGTCTTGCTGATCAGCCCGACGACCAGCAGCACGATCAACAGCACGACGACGCCGACGATCGCCAGGTAGCCGCGCGACGGGCCGCCCCCGCCGGAACGGGCGCCGCCCGGGCGGCCGCGACTTCGCTGGGGGCTGGAGACGATCGGCTCCAGCGCCGCCTCGCTGGGGTGCTCGTGGCTCAGGCGATACTCCTCCACGAGCGCCTTGCCGTCGAGTCCCAGTGCCTGCGCGTAGGTCCGCAGGAAGCTCTTGACGAAAGTCGGGCCGGGGAGCAGCCCCCACTCCTCGTTCTCCAGCGCGCGCAGGTACTTCGCGCGGATCTTCGTCTTGGCCTCGATCTCCGAGACGTCGATGCGAGCGCGCATACGCGCGTCGCGTAGCGTTTCACCGATCTCGGGCATCTTGTTTAGAAGGCTAGTCGCTCGTATTGGCGGCTGGCTCGGCCGTCTTGTCCAGGGCCGCGAGCACGCGCGGCAGGTCCGCCTCGTTCACCAGCACCTGGCGCGGCTTGGACCCCTCATAACCGGAGACCACGCCGCGGCGCTCGAGCATGTCGATGACGCGCCCGGCCCGCGTATAGCCCAGGCGCAGGCGCCGCTGCAGCATCGACGTCGACGCCGTCTGCATTTCGGCGACCAGCCGGATCGCGTCGCCGAGCAGCGGGTCCTCGTCGGGGTCGAACTCGTCGGGCGAGGACTCCGGCGCCTCGGGCTCGACCTCCGCCAGCAGCTCCTCGCGCAGCTCGGGTTCGCCCTGGCGACGCCACAGGTCCGTCAGCTTGGCGATCTGGCGCTCGTCGATGTAGGCGCCCTGGATCCGCTGCAGGCGGGAGGTGCCGATCGGGCTGAACAGCATGTCGCCCTGTCCCAGCAGCGACTCGGCGCCGTTCTGATCGAGGATCACGCGCGAGTCGGTCTGGGAGGAGACCGAGAAGGCGATCCGCGAGGGCACGTTGGCCTTGATCATGCCCGTGATCACGTCGACGCGCGGGCTCTGCGTGGCGAGCACGAGGTGGATGCCGACCGCGCGCGCCTTCTGCGCGAGGCGGATGATCGAATCCTCGACATCCGCTGGAGCGACCATCATCAGGTCCGCGAGCTCGTCGATCACGCAGAGGATGTACGGAAGCGGGGCTTCGCCGCGCCGAGCGCGCGCTTTGTTGAGCTCGATCAGCCCGCGCGTGCGGGCCAGCGACATGATCCCGTAGCGGCTCTCCATCTCCTTGACCAGGTTCTGCAGCGCGTTGGCCGCCATCCGCGGGCTCGTGATCACCGGTGTGAGCAGGTGCGGGATCGACTCGTAGTGGTTGAGCTCCACCTGCTTGGGGTCGACCAGGACCAGGCGCACCTCGTGCGGGGTGGCCCGCAGCAGAACGCTGCAGAGCATCGCGTTGATCGCTCCGGACTTGCCCGCCCCGGTCGTGCCGGCCACGAGCAGGTGGGGCATCTTCGCAAGGTCGGCGCCGATCGCCTTCCCGGCGACGTCCTTGCCCAGCCACACGGTGAGCGGCGACCAGTCCTTCGGCGGCTGTTGAAAGACGTCGCCCAGACGGACGATGCGCCGATGCAGGTTGGGGACCTCGACGCCGACCGCCTGCTTGCCGGGGATCGGCGCGAGGATGCGAATGTCGGTGGCAGCCAGCGCGTAGGCGAGGTCGTCCTTCAGCTGCGCGACCTTGGCGACCTTCGTGCCCGGTGCCAGGCGCAGCTCATAGCGCGTTATGTGCGGCCCCGCGACGGTGCCGATCACCTTCGCCTGCACACCGAAGTGCCCGAGCGCCTCGACCAGGCTCGTCGCGGTCTGCGCCTGGCCTGCCGTGTCCGGTCGCGTCTGCTCGCCGGTCGAGCGCGTCAGCAGCTTGCTCGCGTCGGGCATCTCCCACACGAAGCTCGGGTCGTCGGTGACCGCATCGCGCAGCCTGCCCTGCGGCGTCACGTCGGAGACATCCGTGCGCGCCACGCCGGAGATGGCCTCGTCCTCATCGTCGCCATCGTCCAGCTGCAGGCCGGCTCGATCCTGCTCGCCCGCCTCGAGCCCGGGGTGCTCCTGCTGCGCGAGCGGCTCGTCCTCGATCGACGGATCCTCCTGCGGGGGGCCCTCGACGTGCGTCGAGCGCACGACGAGCTCCGCCGTGTCCGGCTCGGGCGGCTGAAAGCCCGGCGGCGCGGGAGCGACCTCGTGCATGTCAAAGCCCTCGGGGAGCGCCGGCTCGTCGTCCTCGCGCCGCGAGCCGAGCGTACGCATCATGCGCGTCGTTTCCGCGACGCCGCTGCCGGTGGCGCGCAGGGCGCCGCCCAGCGATGCGCCGGTGATCAGCGTCGCCCCGACGAACAGCAGGAAGATGACGAGGATGTCGACGCCGACGCCCTGCACGAGCTTGTCGGCGAGCTGATAGACGCCCTCGCCGACGACGCCGCCGTGGGATTGCAGGTAGGCCGACGCCCACGCGGCGTCGCCGTGCGCCGCCCCGGAGCCGATCCCGAACGTGCCCGCGGCGAGCGCGAGCGTGGCGGCGGCGAACAGGCAGACGCCGCCGATCGAGCGCGGATCGCTCAGCAGCGATCGCCTGGCCGGTAGGGCCTGCTCGAGCAGCAGCATGCCGCCGGCGCCGACGAGCGCCAAGGGCGCCAGCGAGCGTGCTTTGCCGAGCACCCAGCCGAGCGCGACGGCGAGACCGTGGCCCGCGCGACCGCCGTCCCAGCCGCCGTAGAGCACGAAGCCCATGAACACGCCGAGTGCGACGAGCGCCAGGCCGAGCACGTCGCGCCCGCGCTGGTCGAGCATCGGCAGGCGCGGCACGCCGCGCGGCATCAGCGAGCGGCCGCCGAGCGGCCCTCGCGAGCCGCCGCGTCCGCGTCCGGTCGCGCGGGCGCGCGTCCTCCGGGCACCCGGCGAACGGCTCTTCCGAGAGCGCGCAGGGGCGCGCTTGCGTGTACCGGCCATCTCGCGCAACTTCGACACCGAGGCGCCGTAACCTGCTCCGGGGCCTTACCATCGCTTTAGTGCCCGCCGATACATAAAGACGATGAACGACTTTTCCCGCGCACCACGCGTCCTGGTTGTCGAGGACGACGAGGACATCGCCCAGGCGCTCCAGCGCTCGCTGCGCATGGAGGGCTATGAGGTCCGCGCCGCCGCCGACGGCCCGACGGCGCTGGAGAGCGGGCGCTCGTTCGCGCCCGACCTGGTGATCCTGGATCTCGGCCTACCCGGGCTGGACGGCGTCGACGTCGCCAAGACGCTGCGCGCCGAGGACGACGTGCCGATCCTGATCCTCACCGCGCGCGACGCGCTGGAGTCGCGCGTCGAGGGCCTGGACGCCGGCGCCGACGACTATCTGGTCAAGCCCTTCGAGCGCCAGGAGCTGCTGGCGCGCATGCGCGCGCTGCTGCGCCGCCGACCACCCCGCGGATCGGCCCCCCTTCGCGTCGGCGACCTGTCATTGAACGTCGACACGCACGAGGTGGTCCGCGGTGAGCGCGCGGTCGACCTGACCCAGCGCGAGTTCGAGCTGTTGGAGTACCTGATGCGCAACGAGCGCATCGTCATCTCGCGCCAGCGCCTGCTCGACGAGGTGTGGGGCTATGACCCCTTCTCGACGACGAACACGATCGAGGTCTTCGTCTCCAACCTGCGTCGCAAGCTGGAGGCGGACGGCGAGCCGCGCCTGCTGCACACGATCAGGGGAGCCGGCTACGTCCTTCGCGCCTAGGCTCCCCCGCCCCGTGGCGGGCGCGCTGCGGAGCGCCTCAGCGAGCTTCGACCGCCTGCCGATCCGCGTGCGCCTGGCGGGCGTCTCGGCGCTGCTGACCTTCGTGATCCTGTGCGCCTTCGCGATCGGCATCGGCTCCTTCATGGTGCACCGGGTGCGCTCGGACTTCAACCGCCAGGTGGCCGACACGGCCAACCAGCTTCCCTCGCAGCTGAACATCAAAGTCGCGCCTGCGAACGCTCGCAACGCCGTCACGATCTCGCCGCCGCTGTCCGCCTACGCCGCGCCCGCCGACCATGCGATCGTGCGCATCTATACGCTCGGCGGCTCGGTCCTCGCCCGGGAACCGGCCAAAGCCCCTTCGCTGGGAGCGCCCAGCCTGCAGGCCAAGACGGTGCACGGCTATCGGGTGCTCAGCCGTGCGGGGATCGTCCGCGTTTCCGGCAGCGAGGAGCCGATCGGACAGGTGATCATCCAGTACGGGCGAAAGATCTCCGACACCGAGGCGACGGTCGCGCGCGTGGAGCTGTTCCTGCTCGTGGGCGTGCTGCTCGGTACCGGCCTGGCCGGCTTCGCGGGCATGATGATCGCGCGTCGCGCGATGGCCCCGATCGCCGAGCTGACGTCCACCGCGGCAGAGATCGCGCGCACGCGCGACCCTTCTCGCGTGGTCCCTCTGCCGCAGGCAGATGACGAGGTCGCCGAGCTGGCTCGCACGCTGCAGGGAATGCTGCGCGAGCTCGACGCCGCGCGTGGCGAGACCGAGTCGATGCTGGCCCGCCAGCGGCGCTTCGTCGCCGACGCCTCGCACGAGCTGCGCACGCCGCTGACGAGCGTGCTCGCCAACCTCGAGCTGCTCGCGGAATCGCTGCACGGCGACGAGGGCGAAGCGGCGCACTCGGCGCTGCGCTCGTCGCGCAGGATGCGCCGGCTGGTCGCCGACCTGCTGCTGCTCGCGCGCACCGACGTCGGGCGGGTGGTGCGTCGCGAGCCGCTGGATCTCGCGAGGATCGTCGTCGAGGCCGCCGGCGAGCTCGGCCCGGTCAGTGGCGAGCACGAGATCGTTCTCGATGTTCAGCCGGCCGTCGTCGACGCGGCGCGCGACGAGCTGCATCGCCTGACGATCAATCTGCTGGAGAACTCGCTGCGCCACACGCCGCCAGGCACGCGCATCCGCGTCGCCACGGCCACCGCCAAGGGGCAGGCGACGCTCGTCGTCGAGGACAACGGCCCCGGCGTCGCGCCGGAGCTGGCCCCGACGCTGTTCGAGCGCTTCGTGCGCGGCGCGGGCGATCGCGGCGGCTCGTTCGGCCTGGGGCTGGCGATCGTCAAGGCCGTCGCCGATACCCACGGCGGCAGCGTTTCGCTGGAGTCGCCCGAGCACGGCACGGGCGCGCGCTTCGTCGTCAGCCTGCCGCTCGCCTCAGACCTCGACGACGACGGGCAACACCATCGGACGTCGCTTGAGGCGGTCGTAGACTAGCTTGGCCATGTCGTCGTGCAGCATTTCCTGCACGACGTCGACCTCGCGGATTTCGTCCTTGGCGGCGCGTTCGATCGTGTCCTCGACGGTGGTGCGGATCTCCTCGACGAGCTCGTCTGCCTCGTCGAGGAACGGAACGCCGCGGAAGATCACCTCCGGGTCGGTCACCGAGTGCCCGTCCTGCTCGGCGATCGTCACGACGACGATGAAGATCCCGTCGGCCGAGAGCATCCGCCGATCGCGCAGCGCGACGTCGGCCATGTCGCCGATCTCCACCCCGTCCACGAAGATCATGCCCGACTGCTCGTGGCTGCCGAAGCGCGCGCCGCGCTCGTCGATGTCCAGCGGCAGCCCGTTGTCGCCCTGGAAGGTGTCCTCCGGCGCGATGCCCACGGCCTCAGCCAGCTGTGCGTGCAGGCGCAGGCGCTTGAAGTCGCCGTGGAAGGGCATCACGTAGCGCGGCTTGACGAGGTTGAGCATCAGCTTGATCTCCTCGGCGTAGCCATGTCCGGAGGCGTGCACGGGCGCGTCGCGCGGGGTCACGACGTCGCAGCCGATGTGGTAGAGCCGATCGATCGTCTCGTTGACCGCGCGCTCGTTGCCGGGGATCGGCGTGGCGGAGAAGACAACGGTGTCGCCCTCGCGCAGCTCGACCTGGCGGTGGTCGCGGTAGGCCATGCGCCGCAGCGCCGAGAGGGGCTCGCCCTGGGAGCCCGTGGAGATGATCACGACGCGCTCGTCGGGGAAGTCGTTGATCTCGCGCGGTCCGACGAGCAGCCCGGAGGGCACGTCGATGTGCCCGAGCTGGCGGCCGATGCCGACGTTCTTGCGCATCGAGCGTCCGACCAGGGCGACCTTGCGGTCCAGCGCCGCCGCAGCGTCGACGACCTGCTGTACGCGGTGGATGTTCGAGGCGAAGCTCGTCACGACGATCCGCCCCTCACAGCGCGCGAACACCTCCTCCAGGTGCGGGCCGACGACCGACTCCGACGTCGAGAAGCCGTCGCGATCGACGTTGGTCGAGTCCCCGCACAGCAAGAGCACCCCCTCGCGCCCCAGCTCGGCCAGGCGCGAGACGTCGGCCGGCGGCCCGTCGACCGGCGTCTGGTCGAACTTGTAGTCCCCGGTGATCAGGACCGTGCCGAGATCGGTGCCGAGTGCGACCGCACTGGCGTCCGGGATCGAGTGGGTCATGTGGATCAGCTCCAATGAGAAGGGCCCCAGCTCGAGCGTGTCGGTGGCGGCGACCTCGTTGAGCTCGACGTGTTTGAGCTTGTGCTCATCGAGCTTGGAGCGGGCCATGGCGATCGTCAGCGCCCCGCCGTACACCGGCGGCAGGTCGTCGCCGAGCTCGCGCAGCACCCACGGCAGGGCGCCGAGGTGGTCCTCGTGTCCGTGCGTGATGACGATCGCCTCGATGTCGCGAGCCCGCTCGCGCAGGTAGGAGAAGTCGGGCAGCACGAGATCGATGCCGACCATCTCCGGCGTCGGGAAGCGCAGCCCCACGTCGACCACGACGATGCGCCCGTCGTGTTCGACGACGGTCATGTTCTTGCCGATCTCTCCCAGGCCGCCGAGCGGCAGGACGCGGACGGAGCTCACGCGTTTGGAGCCTGAGCCGGGGACGCGCCGGCCGATGCCGCCTGCATCTCATCGCCGTCTGAGAGCAGACCGTGACGGACGAGCATCGCGCGTACCTGCGCGATCTCGTCCTCGGTGGCGTCCACGAGCGGCAGGCGCAGCCCGCCGGCCCCGTGGCCGAGCAGGTTCAGCGCCGCCTTCGTGCAGGTCGGGCTAGCCGTGAGGAACAGCGTCGCGTAGACGTCGCGCAGCGACGCGTCGATCTCCGCGCGCCGCTGCGGCTCGTCGACCATCCGGCGCATCTCGTTGCCGACGATGTGGCTGGCCACGAGGATGCCGCCTGCGCCCCCCATGTCCAGCGTGCGCGCGAACGTGGCGTCGTCCCCGGCGTACAGCTGCAGCCCATCGATCGGCTGCAGCTCCTCGGCGTTGGCCTGCTTGACGCCGTCGATCCCGTCGATCTGCGCCAGCTCGGCGAGCAGGTCCGGGGACATGTTGGTCGCCGTGCGTGAGGGGATGTTGTAGACGAGCATCGGCTTGTCGGTGGCCTTGGCGACCGTTTCGTAGTGGCGCGTGATGCCAAGGCGGCTCGGCTTGTTGTAGTAGGGCGTGACCACGAGCGTCGCGTCGACGCCCAGCGCGGTGGCGCGTTCGGTGAGAAAGACGGCCTCGCGCGTGTCGTTGGTCCCGGTGCCGGCGACGATCGCCTTGCCGGGCGGGCGCTCGGCGACCGCGAGCTCGATCAGCCCCAGCTGCTCGTCGTCGGTCATCGTCGATGCCTCGCCGGTCGTCCCCGCCACGACGAAGCCATCGGAGCCGTTCTCGCCGAGATGACGCATCAGCGCTACGAAGGCCTCCTCGTCGATCTTCGAGCTGGCGTCGAAGGGCGTGACGATCGCCGTCAGGATGGTGCCGAGCTCGCTCATCGGCCTCAGTATCCCACGCCGCGAGAGACCGGTCCGGATGACCGGTCGTGGTGACTTGTCGTGGGGAGCGCAGCGGCTACCAAGTCAAACGAGAAGCGCAGCGCGGCTCGACCCACGAGGCTGGATGCCGTCAAAATAGGAGGCTCTCCAACCCGACGACGAACGGCTCTGGCAGTCCGCCGACGCGACGCACGGCCAGCAGCACGCCGGGCATGAAGGACTCGCGGTTGATCGTGTCGTGGCGGATGCTCAGCGTCTGGCCGAGGTCGCCAAGCAGCACCTCCTGGTGTGCGACCAGCCCGGGCAGGCGGACCGAGTGGATCTTCGGCGCCTCCCCCCCGCTCGCAGCCGCCATCAGCTCGGCGGTTCGCGCCGCGGTGCCGCTCGGCGCGTCGAGCTTGCCGTCGTGGTGCAGCTCGATGATCTCGGCTCTGTCCATGTGTCGCGAGGCCTCGGCGGCGAACCGCATCATCAGCACGGCGCCGATCGCGAAGTTCGGCGCCACGATGACGTTCGCCCTCTCCCCCTGCTGCGCCTCGGCGGCGTCGCGCAGCGCCTGCACGTCAAATCCGCTCGTGCCGAGCACCACGTGGACCCCCGCGGCCAGGCAGCTCAGAGCGTTCTGCAGCGCGGTGTCGGGCCGCGTGAAGTCGACGACGACCTCCGCATCGCCGAGCACGTCCTGCAGTTCGGTGCCCAGCAAAGGGTCGGCGCGCCCCACCAGCGCCATGTCCTGCGCACCCTCGACTGCCTCACAGACGGTCTGGCCCATCCGCCCCGCGGCGCCGGCGACGGCCACGCGGATCATCGCGCGCTACCCTGCGCGGCGACCTCGCGATCGTCGGCCAGCGGGGCGATCGCCGATGCGAACACGCGCTCGTCGGGGCCGACGCCGGCAATCGACAGCGTGCCCGGCTCGAACAGCTCGCCGGCGAGCGGGCGCAGGTCTGCGAGCGTCACCGCATCGATCCGCTCGATGACCTCATCGATCGAGAGGATCGGCATCTCGTGCAGCAGCGACCCGCCGAGGCGGCTCATGCGCGCGGACGTCGACTCCATCGACAGCACAACCCGGCCCTTGAGGTTCTCGCGCGAGCGCTGAAGCTCGTCCTCGGCCGCAGGGTCCGAGACGCAGCGGGCGAGCTCCGCGGCGATCACCGACAGCGCCTGCTCGAGGTTGTCCGGGCGCGTGCCGACGTACAGCCCGACCTCGCCGGTGTGCGCGTAGAGGTTGGAGAAGCAGAACACCGAGTAGGCCAGCCCGCGGCGCTCGCGCACCTCCTGGAACAACCGCGAGGACGACGTGCCGCCGAGCACGCCTTCGAGCACGCGCAGCGCAAAGCGCCGCTCGTCCTCGCGCGCGATGCCCGCCCCGCCGATGCACACGTGGTACTGCTCGGTGTCCTTCTCCAGGAAACGCACGCGGCGCTGAAAGTCCGCAGGCGATGCGTCTAGCAACGCCGTCGTGCCGCCACCCTGCGGCGCAGCGGGGTCCTGCGCGCGCACGCGATCCAGCGCTACGGCCAGCTCCACGAGCGCGTCGTGCTCGATCGAGCCGGCGGCGGCGATAACCACGTTCTGCGGCTCGTAGCGCACGGCATGGAAGGCAGCGAGCTGCTCGCGCGTGACAGCGCCGACGACCTGTGCCGTGCCGATCACCGCGCGTCCGAGCGGGTGCCCCCCGAAGACCGCCTCGCCGAGGACGTCGAAGACCTTGTCCTGGGGATCGTCCTCGTACATCGCGATCTCCTCGAGCACGACCTCGCGCTCGGTCTCCAGCTCGCCGAAGCGCGGGTGGAAGACCATGTCGCCCATCACCTCGAACGCGCGCTCCAGGTGGCCGTCGAGGACACGCGTGTAAAGCGTCGTCGCTTCCTTGTCGGTGCCCGCATTGACCTCCGCGCCCATCGCATCGAAGATCTGGTCGATCTCCTCCGAGCCGAAGCGCTCGGTGCCGCGGAACAGCATGTGCTC
>JAXDGQ010000097.1:0-7497 GCA_034664965.1 Solirubrobacteraceae bacterium
CGGCGCGCCGGCATGATGCGCCAACGCGATGACGGGTGAGAACGGGACTGGGGTATCGCCGGCCAGGGGAGAGAAGCCGCGTCGTTCGCGTCGCGGTAAGGCTGGTGCTTCCCGGGCCGCATCCAAAGCTGCGTCGTCTCGCAAGTGGCAGCGAGCCGAGCGTCCTTCGCGGCGTTCGGCTCGCACCAAGGAGTCCGACGGACGGGCGGTGTCGATCGAGCTGTCCAAGTCGCAGGTCGACCAGATCGTGCGCAGCGCCGGCCAGGGGGGGACCCTGTCGGTGCTCCTCGCGGCGGTCAAGGATCCTCATTGGCCGCTGGCGCGCGACTCAGAGCAGTGGCCCTACCCGGCGCAGATGGACGACCGGCGCCTGTCGCGCTCGCTTCTTTCTGGCCTATTGGTGCTCTCGTGCTTCCCCTCGGACGGCGGATACCTGGGCATCGCCGAGCTCGCGAGGATGCTCGACATGAACACCAGCACGACGCATCGCTACGTGACTACGCTGCTCGCCGTGGGGCTGCTCGAGCGCGATCCCGGCACACGCAGGTACCGGCTGATCTCGCAGTAGGCTGGCAGTGAGCCGCGATGGATGCCGGCTACCGGTCCGCAGCGAGGTGATCCACGGGCGCTGCATCCGGGCCCCTTTCACAGCTTGCGCCGCAGGTGCTCGGCGATGGCACCGACAGCCTCGAGATCCAGCTTGGCGGCGAACTGGAAGGGGACGCCGATGACCTCGAACTTTCGCCGGCGCAGGCGCGCGATCTGATTGTGCTGGAAGCGCGCGCGGTCTGAGACCGAGTGCGCGGCGACCAGCGCCGAACGTCTGACCGCCGTCGCCGTCGTCCGCCGGCCGCCCTCGCCGCGGGCGCTCGTCCCGCCGTTCGCGTCGCCATCGGGGAGCGGCCCGAGGCGCTCGAGCTCCGGACCGCTGAAGCGTTGTGGCAGCACCCCGTTGACGATGACCGCGTCGAGCTCGCGCCCGAGCTGGTCGTGCAGGCGCTCCTGCAGCTCCAGCGTCTCGGTGATCGCCATCTCGGTTGGGTGGGCGACGGCGACGTAGCTGCAGCGCGCCGGGTCCTCTAGCAGCTTGCTCAGGCGATCGGCCTGTCCGGCGATCGGGCCGACGCGGGCGATTGCGCCGAAGGTGCGCGGCGAGTCGAGCAGGCCGAGGGCGTGGCCGGTGGCCGGTGCGTCCAGCACGACGAGGTCATAGCTGCGCCCGCGCCGCCGCTTGGCCTGGGTCAGGTCCCAGATCTTCACCATGCTCACAAGCTCCTTGGCGCCGGGCGCGGCCGCGGCGAAGTACTGGAAGGTGTTGCTCGAGGCGAGCACCCTGCCGGACACGCGGCCGCCCAGCGCCTGCAGCCATTCCAACAGCGCCCGGTCGGGGTCGATCGAGATGCTCCATAGGCGTTCGCGAAGCCGGGTCTCCATCCCGGGCTCGCCGGCCGGGAGGCCGAACAGCTCCGGCACGCGCGCCTGCTCGCCCATCTCCACGACGATCGTGCGCAGGCCGCGCTCAGCGGCGAGCATGGCGAGGGCGGTCGCAAGCGTCGTCTTGCCGACGCCTCCCTTGCCCGTCACGACGAGCAGCTCACGGTCCAGTAGCGACATCCTGCGGGGGAGTCTTTCTGAAACGCGCCCGCGCGGGCGCGACCATGCTGACGCAACCTACAATCGTGCGGATGAGCAAGCCCGCGACAAGGGAACGAATCGACGCGCAGGTCGCCTACGACGAGCGCGGCCTGGTGGCCTGCGTCGTTCAGGACTGGACCACGGGCGAGGTGCTGATGCTCGCCTACATGGATGCGCAGGCGCTCGCGCGCACGCGCGAGACCGGTGAGCTGCACCTGCACAGCCGTTCGCGCGATGAGCTGTGGCACAAGGGCGCGACGAGCGGGAACGTACAGGTCGTCAAGGCCCTGCGCCTGGACTGCGACGGCGACGCCGTGCTCGCGCTCGTGGAGCCTGCCGGTCCGGCATGTCACACCGGCGAGCGCACGTGCTTTCACCGCGGCCAGCTGAGCCCGGCTGCCCCGCTGGAAGTACTGCCAGGTTTGGAGCGCACGATTTCAGAGCGTGCCCGCGAGCGTCCTGCCGGCTCCTACACGACCGAGCTGCTCGACGATCCCCAGCTGATCGGCGCGAAGGTGATGGAGGAGGCCGAGGAGGTCGCGCGCGCCGCGCGCGAGGAGCCTGACGAGCGCGTCGACGAAGAGGCCGCCGACGTCGTCTATCACCTGCTCGTGCTCCTGCACAGCAGGGGCCGGTCGCTGACCGATGCCGAGCGGGTGCTCGATGACCGCCGCGGCTGAGCAGCTCACGGGGGCGCCCGACGTCGAGCCGAGCCTGCTGCAGGCGCGATCGCTCGCCGAGCAGCACAACCTGATCCCCCTGCGCCATGAGTTCATCGAGGACTGCGAGACGCCGGTCTCGGCGTTTCTCAAGCTGCGCGAACTGGCGCCGGGCGAGCCGGCGTTCCTGCTGGAGTCCGCCGAGCAGGGTCAACGTGTCGGGCGCTACTCGTTCATCGGCTTTCGCCCGCGATCGGTGCTGCGCTGGTCGCTGACCGACGGCGGAGACCCCTACGCGCTGGCGGCCGCAGAGCTCGGGCGCTTCAGTCAGGCGCCGATCGCCGGCGCGGCGCCGTTCACCGGCGGCGCGGTCGGCTTCTTCGGCTATGACCTCGTGCGCACGGTCGAGCCGCTGGGGCCGGGGAACCCCGACGCCTTGGGGCTGCCCGACATGGCGCTGATGCTGACCGACGTGCTGGTGACGTTCGATCACCTCAAGCACACGGTGACGATCCTCGCCAACGCCGACCTCGAGGCCGAGCCCGACTTGGAGCGCGCCTACGCGATCGCCGCGCGGCGGATCGCCGAGGTGCGCGAGCGGCTTGCCGGGCCCGTCCCGCGTCCCGCGCGCCCGAGTGAGAGGCGCCAGGCGCCGGTGTTCGAGTCCAACATGACGCGCGAGCGCTTTGAAGCGATGGTCCAGAGGATCGTCGAGTACATCTACGCAGGGGACGCCTTCCAGGTCGTCCCCTCCCAGCGCTGGTCGGCGGCTGTGCCGGTCGAGGCCTTCTCGATCTACCGGGGGCTGCGCGCGGTCAACCCGAGCCCGTACATGTACTACCTGGACTTCGGCGACTTCCAGGTGGCGGGCGCGAGCCCCGAGCCGCTGCTCACCGTGACCGGACGCCACGTCAGCACCAAGCCGATCGCCGGGACGCGTCATCGCGGCGCGACCCCCGAGGAGGATCGGCGGATCGCCGCCGGCCTGCTGGCCGACGAGAAGGAGCGCGCTGAGCACGTGATGCTCGTCGATCTCGGGCGAAACGATCTGGGGCGCGTGTGCGAGTACGGCACCGTCGCCGTCGACGAGCTGATGGAGGTCGAGTCCTACAGCCACGTCATGCACATCGTCTCCTCCGTCTCCGGGACCCTGCGCCCGGGCGTCGGCGCGATGGATGCGCTGCGCTCCGTGCTGCCGGCGGGGACGCTGTCGGGCGCTCCGAAGGTGCGCGCGATGCAGATCATCGACGAGCTCGAGCCGGTCAAGCGCGGCGGCTACGGCGGCGCGATCGGCTATCTCAGCTATGCCGGCGATCTCGACACCGCGATCCACATCCGCACGGTGGTCATAAAGGACGGCGTCGCGCACGTGCAGGCGGGCGGAGGCACGGTCGCCGACGCCGAGCCGGCTTACGAGTACGAGGAGTCGGTGGCGAAGTCCACGGCCGCGATGCGCGCGATTGAGCTGGCGTGCGGACAGGCCGACTGGCCATGAGAGTCCTCGTGCTCGACAACTACGACTCCTTCGCCTACAACCTCGTCCAATACCTCGGCGAGCTCGGCGCCGAGGTGGAGACGGTGCGCAACGACCGTGCGAGCGTGGACGAGCTGCTGGAGCGGGGTTTCGCGCGCTGTGTCGTCTCACCGGGCCCGTGCACGCCGGAGAAGGCAGGGATCACGCTGGAGCTCGTTCGGCGCATGCCCGAGTCGGGGGTGCCCACGCTGGGCGTCTGCCTCGGCCATCAGGCGCTGGCGCAGGCGTTCGGTGGGCGCGTGCAGCTGAACCCGCCGGTGCACGGCAAGGCGACCACGATCGAGCACGACGGCCGCACGATCTTCCAAGGCATCGGCTCGCCGCTGACGGTCGGGCGCTACCACTCGCTCGTAGTCGATCCGCAGCTGCCCGAATGTCTGGAGCAATCGGCACAAGGAGGCGGCGTCGTGATGGGCGTGCGCCATCGCGAGCTTCCCGCGGAGGGCGTGCAGTTTCACCCGGAGTCGGTGCTGACCGACGAAGGCAAGAAGCTGCTGGCGAACTTCCTCCGCGACGGTTGATGCCCAACGCGATCCTCACCTCTGCGATCGACGCGCTCGCCTCGCGCAGAGACCTGAGCGCCGACGAGGCGGCCGACGTGCTCGGCGAGATCATGCACGGAGAGGCGTCCGAGACGCAGATCGCCGGCTTCTTGATCGCCCTGCGCACGAAGGGCGAGACGGTCGACGAGCTCGCCGGGCTGGCGCGCACGATGCGCGCCCTCGCCGTTGGAGTGCCGGTCGCCCGCGGCGATCTGCTCGACACCGCCGGGACGGGCGGCGGGCGGCGCACGTTCAACGTCTCCACAACCGCCGCGCTGATCGCCGCGGGAGCGGGCTGCGCCGTGGCCAAGCACGGAAACCGCTCCGCCACGAGCGCCTCGGGCTCGGCCGACCTCCTGGAAGCGCTGGGCGCGCGCATCGACCTGGATCCGCAGGGCGTCGCGCGTTGCATCGAGGAAGCCGGCTTCGGTTTCATGTTCGCGCCCGCACATCACCAGGCGACGCGCTTCGTCATCCCGGTGCGGCGCGAGCTCGCCGTGCGCACGATCTTCAATCTGCTCGGCCCGCTGACCAACCCTGCCGGCGCGCGGCGCCAGGTGATCGGCGTCTCAGACGCGAGCTTCCTCGACACGATCGCCGGCGCGCTGGCAAGGCTCGGCGTCGACCGGGCCCTGGTGGTGGCGGCCGAGGACGGACTCGACGAGTTGTCGATCGTGGCGGCGACGAAAGTCGTGGAGGTCAACTGCGAGGAGATCACGCGCTACACGCTTGCGCCCGCCGACGTGGGCATCGAGGCCGTCGCGGCGGACATCTTCGAGCGCGACTGCGCCGGCGGCACACCCGAGCACAACGCGGGCGTCACGCGTGCGGTCTTCGGCACCGAGGGCGCCGCCCCGGCGTCGCCGGCGAGCATCGAGCTGGCCGTGATCAACGCGGGCGCCGCGATCTACGCGGCGGGCGTGTCGGATTCGATCGCCGAGGGCGTACAGGCCGCGCGGGCGGCGCTGTCGGATGGGAGCGCCGCGCAGGCGCTCGAGCGCTTCGTGCTCGCAAGCCGCGCCAACGCTCCCTCGGAGGTGGCGTCGTGAGCGCGCAGACGCCCGGCGTCCTGGCGCGAATCCTGCAGAGCACGCGCGAGGAGCTGCAGCGACGCAAGCGAGCAGTGCCCCAGCCGGTACTCGAAGAGCGCCTGGCAGGGGCCGCCGGCAAGGTCACGGCGCGGACATCGGTGCGGGGCCTGCACGCCGCCTTGACTCAGCCGGGCATCGCCGTGATCGCCGAGTTCAAGCGTCGCTCGCCGTCGGCTGGGGAGCTGCGCGAGCAGGCGCAGCTCGATGAGATCGTTCGGGCATACGCGCGCGGGGGCGCCAGCGCCGTGTCGGTGCTCACCGAGGAAGCCAACTTCGGTGGCTCGCTGGACGACCTGCGCGCCGCCCGCGACATCTGCGCGCTGCCCCTCCTGCGCAAGGACTTCATCGTCGACGAGTACCAGTTGATCGAGGCCGCAATCGCCGGCGCCGATGCCGTGCTTCTGATCGTCGCCGCGCTGGACCCGGCGACGCTTGCCCGGTTGCACGACGCCGCGCGTGCGCTCGACCTGGATGTGCTCGTGGAGGTTCACGACCGCGGCGAGCTCGATCGTGCGCTGGGCGTGGGCGCGCGGCTGATCGGGATAAACAACCGCGATCTGCGCGACTTCTCCGTCGACGTCGGTCGCACGACGCTGCTGCGCGGAGCCATACCTGACGGAATCGCGGTCGTCTCGGAGTCGGGCATCGCCGAGGCCAGCCAGCTGCGCAGCCTCCAACGGGAGGGGGTGGACGCCGTGCTGGTCGGAGAGTCGCTGATGCGCGCGGGCGATCCGCAGCGCGCCCTGCGCCGGCTGCTCGGCGAAGCGGCGCCCGCCGGCGTCGACGACGACACCGGCACCGAGGCAGAAGCTGAGAAACTGCGCCCCGCGCGGTTTTAACCTCCGCGACGGTTGACCTTTATTCAGCCTTCATCGGCCCCGCTCATCCTTGGATCGCAATGAAACGCATGTTCCTCATTCCCTTCGTCGCAGCCCTGCTCGGGGGAGGCGTCGTCGTCGCCGTGATCGCCGCCGTTGGCGATCTGGGCGGAACGAGCAAGTCTGTGACGACGGTCCAGGCCGCGCCGATCGCTCCGTCGAATGCATCGCAGCAGAGCAGGGGGATCACGCCGCATGACATCTACGTCAAAGACGCGCCCGGTGTCGTCTTCGTGACATCGACGATCGTGCAGAAGACCGAATCGCCGTTCAACCTGTTCGGCGGCGAATCCCAGCGCCAGGGTCAGGCGACCGGCTCAGGCATCGTGATCGACCGCAACGGCACGATTCTCACCAACTACCACGTCGTGGAGAACGCCATCAAGGTGACGGTCAGCCTGGAAAAGGGCAAGACGGTCGATGCGACGGTCGCCGGAAAGGACCCGTCCAACGACCTCGCAGTGCTCCGTATCCAGCCGGACGGCCTCGTGCTGCACCCGCTCACGCTCGGCAGCTCCAGCGGTGTCCAGGTCGGGGATCCGGTGCTTGCGATCGGCAACCCGTTCGACCTCGAACGCACGCTCACGACCGGCGTTATCTCGGCGCTGCAGCGACAGATAACGGCGCCGAACGGGTTCACGATCAACAACGTGCTGCAGACGGACGCGCCGATCAACCCGGGCAACTCCGGCGGACCACTGCTGGATGCCTCGGGGCGCGTGATCGGCATCAACTCGCAGATCGAGACGGGCGGCAGCGGCGGCGGCAGCGTGGGCATCGGCTTCGCCGTTCCGATCAACACGGCCAAGAAGGTGATTCCGCAGCTCAAGAACGACGGCCGCGTGCAGCGGGCCTACCTCGGCATCAGCGGCGTGACCATCGACCGCTCACTGCAGCGCCTGGGCCTGAAGGCCGACAGCGGTGTGCTCGTGCAGACCGTGACCCCCGGCAGCCCGGCGGCCAAGGCCGGCCTGCGCGGCGGCGACGCCCAGACCTCGTTCCAGGGCTCGCAGATCGCGCTGGGCGGCGACGTGATCCAGAAGGTCGACGGCAAGTCGGTCAGCTCGATCGACGAGGTCGTCTCCGCGGTCGCCGACCACAAGCCGGGCGAGAAGGTCACGATCGAGTATCTCCGCAACGGCGCGTCCCGCACGGCCG
>JAXDGQ010000098.1:0-4384 GCA_034664965.1 Solirubrobacteraceae bacterium
CCGCCGACATCCGCCAGGTAGCCGCGCATCCCGTCGACGTCGATCGAGGGCCGGGCGATCAAATAGACCTGGGGCGTCGTCTCGTGCATCGGGCGGACGACTCTAGGGAGCGATCCGGACGTGTCGAGGCCCAGGATCCGAGCCGGCCGCCAGGCCGAGGGCGAGGCCGCTATGGACGCTCTGCAGGTGTCACCTGGACACGCTGCACGCGCTCGCCAGCGACGAGGGGCCGGCGCTCGCGGTGCCACCGCCGACCGCCCCTTCGCGGGCGGCTGCTCGACAGCTAAGCTGCGCGGCGATGGGCACCGCAGCCGCCACAGATTCGACGGACGCCGAGCTTCAGGCGACCGCGTGGGATCTCGAACCGCTCGTCGACGGCGAGGGCCCCGAGGGTGTGGAGCGCCGTCTCGCCGAGGCGCTGGAGCGCTCTCAGGAGCTCGCCGGACGCTACGCCGGCAAGCTCGGAGAACTCGACAGCGAGCGCCTGCGCGAGGCGATGCAGCAGCTGGCGACGGTCCACGATCTGGTGGGCCGCGCCGGCACCTATGCGGCGCTGCGCTTCTCCACGGACACGGCCGACCCGGCCAACGGGGCGCTGCTGCAGCTGGCCCAGGAGCGCGCGACGGCGATCGAGACCACGCTGCTGTTCTTCGACCTCGAGTGGGCAGCCCTGGACGACGCGCGCGCAGAACAGCTGCTCGCCGGCGAGGGGCTTGAGTTCTGCCGCCATCACCTGCGCAATGTGCGCCGCTACCGCGACCACCTGATGTCCGAGCCCGAGGAGAAGATCCTCGCTGAGAAGTCGCTCACCGGCGCGGGAGCGTGGACGCGGCTGTTCGAGGAGCTCACCTCGGCGATCGAGGTCCAGCTGCCTGCCGAGGACTCCGCCGGCGGCGTAGGCGCTCAGCGCGCGGCCTCCGGTGGCGGGGAGAAGGTGGCGCTCGACGTCGCGCTGAGCCGCCTTTCTTTGCCCGACCGCGAGGCGCGGCGCTCGACCGCGCAGGCTGTTAGCGAGGCGCTCGCTCCCGGGCTGCGCACGCGTGCCTTCCTCTTCAACACGCTGCTCGCCGACAAGGGCGTCGACGACCGCCTGCGCCACTATCCGCACTGGCTGGCGGCGCGCAACCTCGCCAACGAGGCCAGCGACGAGTCGGTGGCGGCTCTGATCGAGGCGGTGCGCGGTCGCTATGAGATCCCGCGGCGCTGGTATCGGCTGAAGGCCAGTCTGCTCGGCGTGCCGCAGCTGGCCGACTACGACCGCATGGCTTCGATCAGCCAGGACGAGGTCAGCTTCCCCTTCGCCCGCGCCCGCGAGATCGTGCTCGACTGCTATTCGAACTTCTCGCCCGAGCTGGGCGACGTCGCCAGGCGCTTCTTCGATGAGCGGCGCATCGACGCACCCGTGCGCCCGGCAAAGCGCGGGGGAGCCTTCTGCGCTTCGGCCGTGCCGTCCGTGGAGCCGTACGTGCTGCTCAACTACACCGCGCGCCGGCGCGACGTGCTCACGCTCGCGCACGAGCTCGGCCACGGCGTGCACTTCTCGCTCGCCGCCCGCCAGGGCATCTTCCATCAGAGCACCCCGCTGACCCTCGCCGAGACCGCGTCGGTGTTCGGGGAGACCGTCGTGTTCTCGCGCCTGCTCGCCGAGGACTCCTCTCCGGCTTCGCGCCTGGCGCTGCTCGCGGAGAACCTCGAGGACACCATCGCCACGGTCTTTCGCCAGGTCGCGATGAACCGCTTCGAGGATCTCGTGCACACGGCGCGGCGCGAGGAGGGCGAGCTGTCGGTGGAGCGCTTCGGCGAGCTGTGGGCCGACAGCCAGTCGGAGCTGCTCGGCGACTCCGTCGAGCTGACCGAGGGGTATCGCAGCTGGTGGTCCTACATCCCGCACTTCATCGGCAGCCCGGGCTACGTCTACGCCTATGCCTACGGGCAGCTGCTCGCGCTGTCGGTCTACGAGCGCTACGAGCAGACCGGTGCCGAGCTCGTGCCGCGCTACCTCGAGCTGCTCGCCGCGGGCGGGTCGCGCAGCCCCGAGGAGCTGGGGCAGATCGTCGGCATCGACCTCGCCGACCCCGGCTTCTGGGATGCCGGGCTCGATCTCGTCGAGCGACAGCTGCGCGAGGCCGAACAGGCCGCCGAGGCCTCCGGGCGCTTGCAGCCGCCCGCGTAGTTGTAGGCTGCGAGCGCCATGCGCGTGAAGCCCGCCGCAGACGACCTGCTCGAGCGTGTCGCGATCGCCGGCAACATGGTGCCGATTCCCGCGGCCTACGCGCTCTACGGGCTGACCTCCGGACGCGTGCTCGCGGTCGCCCAGCGCCTCGGCCTGTTCAAGAAGCTGCTCGACGGACCGGCGACGGCCGGCCGCGTTGCCGATGAGCTGGGCCTGCAGGTCGCCGGTACGCGCCTGCTCTGCGAGAACCTCGGCGGCCTGGGCGTCCTCGAGCAGGATGGGCACACCTTCTCGCTGGCCAAGCGCTCGCGCAAGTGGCTCGACCCGGCGTCGGACACCTACATCGGCACCTGGCTGGAGCACGCGGCGACCTACTGGGAGTGGTACGCGGACCTCGAGCGGATCGTGCGCGACGGCGGCAGCTTCGAGATCCATCGCGAGGCGGCCGAGGACGAGCAGTACTGGCGCCTGTACATCACCGGCCAGTACGAGATCGCACGTCTGTCCGCGCGGGAAGTCGCCAAGGCGATCCGACTGCCGCCCCGGCCGTCGGCGCTGCTCGACGTGGCCGGCGCGCACGGATGGTTCTCCGCCGAACTGTGCAGGCGCCACGAGACGCTGCAGGCGACCGTCGTCGACCTCCCCGGCAGCGCGCGCGTCGGACGCGAGATCATCGCCCAGGCGGGGATGAGCGAGCGGGTGGCGCATCGCGAGGGAGACATGTTCGAGGCCGACCTCGGCGGCCCCTACGACGGCGCCCTGGTCTTCGACATCATCCATCACCTCTCCGCCGAGCAGGTCGTGCTCCTGCTGCGGCGCGTGCGCGAGGCGCTCCAGCCCGGCGGCACGCTCGCCGTGCTCGACATGTTCCGCTCCGACGCCAAGCGGCAGCGCGCCTCCGCCGCGGCCCTCGGACTGCTCTTTCACCTGACCTCGGGCGCGGACCTGCACAGCCCCGACGAGCTCGCCGGCTTTCTCGCCGAGTCTGGCTTCAGCGCACCGAAACGCACCAAGGTGCGTCGCATCCCCGACCAGGATCTGTTTCAGGCGCGAGCCGTATGAGCCACACGCGTCGCGGACACCCGACCCCCCAACGAGAAAGGGACAAGCGATGAGCGCGACTGCAACTTCCGCCGGCGCCTTCAAGATCGGCGGTGACCTCGAGGTAACTCGTCTGGGCTACGGCGCCATGCGCATCACCGGCGAGGGCATATGGGGCCCGCCCAAAGATCACGCCGCCGCGATCGCCGTCCTCGAGCGGCTGCCCGAGCTCGGTGTCGATTTCATCGACACCGCCGACGCATACGGACCGGAGGACTCCGAGAACCTCATCCACGAGGCGCTGCATCCGTTCAACACCATCCACGTCGCGACGAAGGGCGGCTTCACGCGCCACGGCCCCGGCATCTGGGCGGAGGTCGGGCGCCCGGAGTACCTGCGCCAGTGCTGCCTGATGAGCATGCGCCGGCTCGGCGTCGAGGTCATCGACCTGTGGCAGCTGCACCGCATCGACCCGAAGGTCCCGCGCGAGGAGCAGTTCGGGCTGATGAAGGAGCTCCAGGACGAGGGCAAGGTCCGTCACCTCGGTCTGTCTGAGGTCTCCGTCGAGGAGATCAGGGCGGCCCAAGCGGTCTTCGAGGTCGCCACGGTGCAAAACCTGGACAACCTCAAATACCGGCAGACCGAGGACGTGCTCGACTACTGCGGGCAGCATGGCATCGGCTTCATCCCGTGGTTCCCGCTGGCCGCCGGAAAGCTATCCGAGCCGGGCGGAGCGGTCGCTGAGATCGCAACCGCCCACGGCGCGACGGCCGGGCAGGTGGCGCTCGCCTGGCTGCTCGCCCGCAGCCCCGTGATGCTGCCCATCCCGGGCACCAGCTCGGTCGAGCACGTCGAAGAGAACGTCGCGGCGGCACAGCTGGAGCTCACCGCCGGCGAGCTCGCGCGTCTCGCCAGGCCGGCGCAGAGGGCTGATCGTGGCGACCGAGGCCGGCGCAGAGAGCTGATCGTGGCGACAGATCGGCGCGTCAGCGCCGGCAGCCGCAGCTCGCCGCCTCAAAGCGCGCAATCGGCAGCTCCGGGAGATCGACGAAAGCGGGCGGACCGCCGGGGCGTGCACCGGCGCTCGACCCGGCCGGTGCACGCCTCCCAGCGCTATCCATCCGCGGGGGTGTCCGCGACCGCTAGTTGGTCACGACCCGCGACCATTCC
>JAXDGQ010000099.1:0-6528 GCA_034664965.1 Solirubrobacteraceae bacterium
CTGTTTGCCGGGACGGCCGCCTACGTCGCCGCGCTGCTGGTCGCGGGTGGTGTCGGTCAGCGAGACCGCGATCGGGTGAGCGAGATCGTTGGCGCCGCTCGCACGAGGCGGCGAGGCAACAGAGGCACCGGACGCCAAGGCGCGCGCTGCGAGAAGCCGGCCGCGGGGGAGGAGCTGCTGGGGCTGACGGCGGGGAACGGAACGACACGATGAAGCGCACGCAGCCGACCATGCGCCGAGCGATTGCCCTGTGCGGCGCGCTCGCATGGATTGCGGGGGCATGCTGCGTCGCCCCTCCGGGCGCCGGCGCAGCGCGTCGCCTGCCGAGTGCAATCGGCTCGATGGGAGCCGGCTCGATCGGGATCGGCTCTGCCTCGACCGAGGTGAGAGTCCGGCTGACCGCGCGATTGCAGCAGCGCGTCCTCGTCGTCGAGATCCGCGGGCCGGCTGAGGGCATGGTGCAGGTGTGTTACGTCGCGATGCAGCGGACAGCGCTGATCGCGTCCGGCTGCAGGCGCGCGCCGCTGCGAGCGGGGAGGGCCACCGTGACGTTCACCCGCGCGCCCAACGGTGCGATCGCTGCGACATTTCACGTGCGGGCGACCTTCGCAGGAGGGCAGGTGCTGAGAACCGTGCGTCGCGCCTCGACTGTAGCTAGAGCCCGTGATGTGGCCACTCGGGGTCGAGGTTCCCCGCCTTGAACGCCGCGGCCCCGAGCGTGTGGGAGTCGCGCCGCATGAACATCGAGATCGTCATCTCGGCCTCGATGCGCAGGCGTTCCTCGAGCGTCCGCCCGACGCCCCGCATGATGCCCTCCTTGTCGCTGCGGATCGCTCCCTGGGGCAGGGCCGCGATCTCCTTGGCGAGCTCCTGGGCCCGCGCGAGCGCCTCGCCGCGGGGGACGATCTCGTTGACCAGGCCTATCCGTTGTGCCTCCTGCGCGTCGATGCGCCGCCCGGTGATGACGAGCTCCATCGCCTTGGCAAACCCGACGACCAGCGGCAGGCGCACCGTCAATCCGTCACCGCCGACGATGTTCCAGCGGCGCTCGAGCGCGCCGAACTCGGCATTCTCGGCGGCGATGCGAATGTCGGCGAGGAGCGCCGTCTCGAGGCCCGCGGCAAACGCGTATCCATTGACGGCCGCGATGACGGGCTTGAAGATGTCGGTCTTGCGCGTGTAGCCGCACTCGCCCGGGCTGTTGTACAGCCCGACGCGGTAGGCGTCGTAGTCCCCGAGCTCGCCGAGGTCCGCGGCGTCCTGGAGATCCCAGCCGGCGCAGAAGGTGGTCTCCCCGGCGCCGGTGATCACGAGCACGAACGCGTCCTGGTCGTCGCGGAAGCGTTCCCACGCATGATGAAGCTCCGCGTTCATCCTGCGGTTGACCGCGTTGTGCTGATCCGGTCGGTCATAGGTCAGGGTCACGACGTGCCCGGCCTGCTCGTAGCGCAGCGTCTGGTAGTCCATGGACTCGGGATCCTAACGCCGCCGCCGGAGGCGTACAGAGGAATCCTCGGTATGACAGTATGAATCCTCACCATGGCACAGACCGCAACGACCCGGCCGCGACGGACGCCGGCGGCGGCGCGCGAGCACGCCCCGGCGTTCGCCCGCGGGCCGAGCCCATCCGCCCGCGAGCGGCTGCTGCGCGCCGCGCTCTCGCGCTTTGAGAGCGATGGCGCGCTGGGCGCCACGCTCGAGGACATCCGCCGCGACGCCGGCGTGAGCGTCGGTGCCGTCTACCACCACTTCGCAGACAAGACAGGACTCGCGACGGCTCTGTACGTCGAGCTCACCGCCGAGTTCCAGGAGGGCTTCGCCGCCGAGCTGCGCTCGCACTCCGACGCCGAGGAGGCCGTGCGCGCGGGAGTCCGCTTCTATCTGCGCTGGGTCAGCGCCAATCGGGCCGCCGCCGCCTTTCTGCTTGGAGAGCGCCCGGGTGAGGACCCGGGGCTGCGCGAGCGCAACCGGGCGTTCTTTGCCGAGGTCACGGCGTGGTGGCGCACCCACGTCCACTACGGCGTCCTGCGCGACCTGCCGTTCGACACAATCAACGCGCTGTGGCTCGGCCCGGCGCACGAATACACCCGCCACTGGGTCGCCGGGCGCGGCAAGCGCGTGCCGGCGGCCGTTGCTGAGGTTCTCGCCGACGCGGCGTGGCAGACACTCAAGGAGACCGCATGACCTTCTATGACGAGCTCGTGGCCCGCGGCCGCGAGCACCCCGACCAACTCGTCCGCGTGCAGCGCGGCTCAGACCGCGCCGTCGTGGTGCTGGACGATCCGGGCAAGCTCAACGTGCTCAGCGCTCCGCTCGTGCAGCAGTTGCGATCCGCGCTGGAGGAGCTCGCCGCCGACCGCGCGATCCGCACGATCGTGCTCACCGGCAGCGACCCCGGGTTCTCAGCGGGGGGAGACCTGAGGATGATGCGGGATGCTCCCGCTGCGCTTGGCGCGCCCGAGGGGGCGACCGACATCTGGCGCTGGATCCGCTATGAGTTCGGCGGCGTCGCCCGCCTGATCGCCCGCAGCGACACGGCTTTCATCGCGGCCCTCAACGGGCCGGCGGCGGGCGTCGGGCTGGCCTGGGCGCTGACGTGCGACATCGTGATCGCCTCCGAGCGGGCGCGGATCGTGCCCGCCTTCGGCCGTCTCGGCCTGCTGCCCGAGGTCGGCACGTCGTGGGCGCTGACGCGGCGGCTGGGCTACCAGGGCGCGTTCGCCTACTACGCCGGCGGCGAGCACCTCGACGCCGAGCGCGCACGGAAGCTCGGGCTCGTGCACGAAGTCGTGGCGCACGACGAGCTGCTGGCGGCCGCAGACGCGTGGTGCACGCGGATCGCCGCGCTGCCCGAGCACGCACTGGCGATGACCAAGCCACTGCTGCGCGCGGCCGCGGACGCCAGCTGGGATAGCGCGCTGGCGATGGAGGAGTTCGCCGAGCCGCAGTGCTTCACCACCGGAGCCTTCCAGCAAACCGTTCGCGAGATGCTGACGACGAGGTGAGTCCGACCCGCGCATAGCCTCGCCGGGGCGATGGCCAGGAGCCCGCCTGGAAGCTCAGCCTTTGCCGCCAAGACGCCGATAACCCACGCAGGATGTCGCCTGCACCTCAGCCAGCGCGCGGATCCGACCGCCGCGGGACGGCCAGCGACGCGCCGGGCGAGCTCAGCGAGGCCGCTCGCAGGACGCTGCTGGAGCGGCTGCCGGCGATTCTCTACGTGGCCGAAGTCGGCGTGGGCGGCAGGTGGCACTACGTCAGCTCGGGAGTCGCGGACATCCTCGGCTTCACTCCGGGCGAATGGATAGAGGACCCCGGCAGGTGGGCCCGCCAGGTGCACCCCGAGGACCGCGACCGCGTGTTCGGCCGCGAGGACGTGCTCGACGAGCCGTCGCTGCCCGACGAATACCGGCTCATGCACCGCGACGGCAGGACTGTCTGGGTGCGCGACGAAGCGGCGCTCGTACCCGACGAGCAGGGCCGCGCGATGTGGCACGGAGTGATCTCCGACGTGACCGACCGCAAGCTCGCCGAGGCAGAGCTCGAGCGCCGGGCCGCCCAGCAGGCCGCGGTCGCGCTGCTCGGCAAGCGCGCGCTGGAGGGCGTCGAGGTCGGCGTGCTGATGCACGACGCGCTGGCGGCCGCCGCGCAGATTCTCGGCGTCGACAGCGGCGCCGTGCTGGAACGGACCGGCGACGCCAGCGCACCGGTCATCCGGGCCGGACTGGGCCAGTCCACGCCCGAGTCGCTCGGCGCCGGCTCGGTCTCGGGGGAGATCGAAGGGCGAGAGGGCAGTTGGGGCGTGATTTCGCTCGCCGCCGCAGCCGAGCCGCGCTTCGCGTCGGCGGACGCCGACTTCGTAAAGGCGCTCGCCAACATCCTCGCCGACGCGCTGCAGCAGCGAGCCTCAGAAGACGACATCCGCTACCAGGCGCTGCACGACCCTCTGACGGGGCTGCCCAACCGCGTGCTGTTCATGGATCGCCTCGGACACGCGCTGTCGCGGCCGCACGCCGAGGTCGCCGTCGTGCTCCTGGACATCGACAACTTCAAGCTCGTCAACGACAGCCTCGGCCATGGCGCGGGGGACGAGCTGCTGATGCAGATCGCGCCGCGGCTGAAGGTTTCCCTGCGCCCGGGTGACACGATCGCGCGGCTGGGCGGCGACGAGTTCGTGGTGTTGCTCGAGCAGATTCCCGACGAGTCCGCGGCCGCCCGCGTCGCCGAGCGCATGGTCACGGCGTTCGAGCTGCCGTTCGTGCTCAGCGCGGGCGAGCACTTCGCCAAGGCCAGCCTCGGCATCGCGCTCGCCGGCGCTTCCGACCGCCTGCCGGCCAACCTGGTGCGCGACGCCGACGCCGCGATGTATCAGGCCAAGGGCCGCGGACGCGGCCGTTTCGAGGTCTTCGATCGCGCGATGCGACTGCGCACCGTCGCGCGCCTCTCGCTGGAGAACGACCTGCGCAGGGCGCTGGAGCGCGACGAGCTGCGGATCGACTATCAGCCGATCGTCTCGCTGCGCGATCACTCGATCGTGTCCGTCGAGGCGCTGCTGCGCTGGCAGCATCCCGAGCGCGGGCTGGTCGGCCCGCAGGAGTTCATACCGGTCGCCGAGGAGAGCGGCCTGATCGACCCGATCGGGCGCTGGGTGCTCGAGGCGGCCTGCAGGCAGGCCGCCGAATGGCACGCCGCCACGCCCGATGCGCGTCCTGTCGGCATCTCGGTCAACCTCTCGATGCGACAGCTGACCCAGCGCGACCTCGAGGCGACTGTCGCAGCGGCGCTCGAGATGACCGGGATCGAGCCTTCGAGCGTATGCCTGGAGATCACCGAGTCGGTGCTGCTGGAGGAGCCGGCCAGAGTCAGCGAGACGATCAGGCGCGTGGCGCGTCTCGGCGTGCGCTTCGTGCTCGACGACTTCGGCACCGGGTACTCCTCGCTTGCCTACCTCACGCAGCTGCCGATCGACGGGCTGAAGGTCGACCGCTCCTTCGTCGAGGCCCTCGGCAGCGACGGCCGAAGCACCGCGATCACGACGGCGATCGTGCGCATGGCGCAGGCCCTCTCGGTCGATGTGATCGCCGAGGGGGTCGAGACCGAGCGCCAGCTGACGGCCCTCAGACAGCTGCACTGCGAGCTCGCGCAGGGCTTCCTCCTGCACCGCCCGCTCGCCGCGCCGGCGATCTCCGAGCTGCTCGCGACCGCCGCCGGCACGGCCGGCGCAGATGCTCACGGACAGCCGCGCCCGAGCGTTGCAGCCTCGCCTGGCGCTCGCGCGTAGCCACGCCTGCAGGGCAGCGGTTGGCGCTAGACTCGCACTCGATGGCCAGCGCAGACGACGAGCTGTTCGGCGCCGAGCACGTACGCGTGTACCGCGAGACCGCGGGCGAGCGCGGGTATCGCTGGCGCGGGACGACGATCCTGCTGCTGACGACCGAGGGTCGCCGTTCCGGGGAGCCCCGGACGACCCCGTTGATCCACAGGACAGACGGCGAGCGCTGGGTCGTGGTCGCGTCCAAGGGCGGCGCCCCGGAGCATCCGTCCTGGTATGAGAACCTCCTGGCGGATCCCGAGGCGACGATCGAGGTCAAGGGCGATGAGATCCCGGTCCGCGCCTCCACCGCCGAGGGCGAGGAGCGCGCGCGCCTGTGGTCGCTGATGACCGAGGTGTGGCCCGCTTACGACGAATACCAGGCCAAGACCGAGCGCGAGATCCCCATCGTCGTGCTCTCGCGCCGCTGACGCCTGGCCCGGCGGGCGCGGCGAGGTCAGTCGACCCAGCGCTGAAGCAGCGGGTCGGCGCTCGCTGCAGAGCGCATCCGCGCGAGCGCCGGGGCGCGCAGGTCGCGCTTGGTTCGGGCGTAGACCTCGGGGGCTAGCGCGGCCAGCCGGCCGGCGACGTGCAGCGAGCGCGCGAGCACGTCGTCCGCCGCGAGCACCTCGTCGAACACGCCCAGGCGCTCGCATTCGCCGGCATCGGTGAGCTCGCTGCCCAATGCGAGGACGCGAGCCGCCTGAGGGCTGCACTCGGCGCTCACCACGCCGAGCGCAGCCTGCGGGTAGGGCACGCCGACCTGGACCTCGGTCAGCCCGTAGCGACCCGAGCTGGAAGCGACGCGTATGTCGGTGCACAGCGCGAGCACGAGGCCGCCGGCGATCGCATGGCCGGTGATCGCGCCGACGACGGGAAACTCGAGCTCGTAGACGCCCAGCGCCATCGCGTTGATGCCCGCGACCATCTCCTGCTGCTGCGCCGGCCCGTAGTGCGGCACCAGCTTCAGGTCGGCGCCCGCCGAGAAGCAATCCGGACGCCCCGCCAGCACGAGTCCGCGTGGACCTTCGCCGGCGATCTGCTCGACCGCCGCGACGATCTCCTGCAGCAGCGCCACGTCCATCGCGTTCATCGGCGGACGGTCGACGCTCAGCACGAGCAGGCCCTCGCCGTGCTCGCTCACGCTCACGTGGTCCATCGGCCTGAGCCTATTCGACGCGGGAGAGACGGTCGCAGCGGCGAGATCAGGTCGCTCG
>JAXDGQ010000100.1:0-2933 GCA_034664965.1 Solirubrobacteraceae bacterium
CCACCTGGCGCACGCGGGCGTGCTTCACATCGCGAAGGTCCCGAGCAGCTTCATCGACAAAACCAGCTGCGACTCGGTCGCCCACCAGTCGGCGAAATTCCTGTTCCTCCCGGACATCACCGCCAAGGCGACGGGCGCGGCGCTGATCGTGCTGATCGTGATGTACGTCGGCTCGCAGGTCGTCTCCACGCTCGTCGCGACGGCGAGCGCCGACCCCAACCAGCGACGCCTGATGCTGCTGCTGCCGCTGGTGTTCGTGGTGATTCTCTACCGCTACCCGGCCGGGCTGCTGGTCTACTGGATCACGACCAACCTGTGGACGATCGGCCAGCAGTACCTGATCAAACGCGCGATCGGGCCGCCGCCGGAGCCGGCGGAGACGAAGGGCAGCGCCAACGGCAAGTCCACGCGCTCGCTGAAGCCCGCGATGGCGGGCGCGGGAGTGGTCGGCTCAGGCGGCACGGACCCACCGAGCGGATCCGCGACGCCTGGCGCCGGGGGTAAACGGAAGCGATCGAGCGGCGCCAAGGGCGATGGCGACGCGGACGGCAAACCGGCCGCGCCTCCGCCGCGCCCGCCGCGCAAGAAGAAGAAGCGATCGGGGAGGCGCAGATGAGCGAGGAGCCAAATGCCGAGGCGGTGGGCTCGGACGTGGAGGACCTCGAGCCGGCGGAGCTGCTGGGAGAGCTGCTGGAGGAAATCACCGCGGCCCTTGGCCTTGACGTTGAGGTTGAGGTTGAGGAAGCCGACGGATTGCTGCGCGGCCTGATCAAGGGCGAAGACGTGGGGCTGTTCATCGGTCGCCGCGGGCAGACGATCGACGCGGTTCAGCATCTGGCCCAGCGGATCGTGTTCCCGGAGGGGCCATCTACGGTTCGCGTGGAGATCGACGCCGACGGCTATCGCGAGCGACGCGCCGAACTGCTGCGCCAGGACGCCGACGATGCGGCCGAGGAGGCGCTGCGCGACGCTCGCCCGGTCGAGCTCGAGCCGATGCCGCCGTCGGAGCGGCGGATCGTCCACGAATACCTGCGCGAGCGCGGCGGCGTGGAGACGCACAGCGAGGGCGATGAGCCCAAGCGGTTCCTCGTCGTCTCACCCGCGGCCGACTGATCGCTCCTAGGAGTGTTTCACGGGAAACACTCCTAGGTGGGCCACGCGATGCACGGCGAGCGGGGCGATTGGCGCCAGGCGCTGGCCGGGCGGGGGTTCGATCGCGGCCAGCTGGGGCAGTTCGAGCGCATCCTGCGCGCGCTGGAGGACGACGAGCACGCGCCGACGACGGTTCGCGACGCGCGCGAGGCGGTCCACACGCACCTGGCGGATTCGCTGGTTGGCCTGGATCTCGATGAGATTCGTTCGGCGTGCGCGCTTGCCGACCTGGGGTCGGGCGCCGGCTTCCCGGGGACGGCGCTGGCGGTCGCCTTACCCGGCGTGCGGGTGAGCCTGGTGGAGAGCCAGCGCCGCAGGTGCGAGTTCCTGCGCGGACTGTGCGAGCGAGCGGCGATCGCCAATGCGAGCGTCGTGTGCTCGCGCGTGGAGGAGTGGGAGGACGGCCGCGGGGCCAATGACGCCGTGGTCGCGCGGGCCGTGGGGCCCCAGCCGGTCGTGCTGGAGTACGCGGCGCCGCTGCTGCGCCTGGGCGGGACGCTCGTCGACTGGCGGGGAAGGCGCAGCGAGCAGGAGGAGCGTGCGGCGGTCGGCGCCGCCCGCGAGCTCGGCCTGCAACTGCGCGAGATCCGCCGCGTCCAGCCGTTTGCGCAGGCGCGCGACCGCCACGTGCACGTGTTCAGGAAGACCGCCGAGACGCCGGGCCGGTTCCCGCGACGCGCGGGGATGGCGCGCAAGCGCCCGCTCGGCGCCTGATCGCTGCACCCCCGCGATCCCCCGACGCGGGCAGGGAGCGCCGGGATTCCCCGCTAGGTGGGGGTGTCGCGCGGCCCTCTGACCGCGATCGTCGCTAGCTTGCAGCGATGGCCACGGTTTATGCGATCGCCAACCAGAAGGGCGGCGTGGGAAAGACGACGACGGCGCTGAACGTGAGCGCCTGCATCGCCGAGGCCGGCTACCGGACGCTGCTGGTGGACGTGGACCCGCAGGCCAACGCCACGGTGGGGCTGGGGATCGCGCGCACGCAGTCGCCGGGCCTGTATGAGGTTCTGACGGGCGAGGCGACCGCGGCCGAGGCGGTGACGGAGTGCAGCGTGGAGGGCCTGCAGGTGATCCCGGCGGGCGCCGGGCTGGCGGGGGCAAACGTCGAGCTGCCGCGCGTGGAGGGCTTCGAGCAGCGCGTGCGCGAGCGTTTGCAGCCCCTGCGCGAGAGCTTTCAGTACATCCTGCTGGACTGCCCGCCGTCGCTGGGGCCGCTGACGGTGGGCGCGCTGGTGGCGGCGGACCGCGTGATCGTGCCGGTGCAGACGGAGTACTTCGCGCTGGAGGGCCTGGCCGGGCTGCTGGACACGCTGGCGCTGATCCAGCGCGAGCTGAACCCGCGCCTGACGGTCGCTGGCATGCTGTTGACGATGCACGACAACCGCACGCGGCTCGGGCGCGACGTGGAGCGCGAGGTCCGCGAGCACTTCCCCGACCTGGTGTTCTCGACGGTGATCCCGCGCAACGTGCGGGTGGGCGAGGCGCCGAGCTACGGGCTTCCAGTGACCCATCACGACCCGCACAGCGCGGGCGCGGAGGCGTACTTCGAGCTGGCAAAGGAGGTGGCGGCGCGTGGCTAAGCCGAAACCGGGGATGGGCAGGGGGCTGCAGGCGATCCTGTCGGTGTCGGGCGACGCGGCAGCCGCGAGGGCCGACGAACTGCGCGATCTGCCGCTCGAGCTGATTGGGCCGAGTCCGACGCAACCACGCCGCCGCTTCGACGAGGACGCGCTGCAGGCGCTCGCGGGCTCGCTGGGCGAGCGCGGCGTGCTGCAGCCGGT
>JAXDGQ010000101.1:0-8075 GCA_034664965.1 Solirubrobacteraceae bacterium
CGAAGGAACGTTGATTCGGGTCCTAACCGACAAGGTGGCCGTGACGAATCTCCTGACCGGGCGTCGGTTGACGGTCACCGCTGGGCACTCGTACCTCGCCAGGGCAAAACGCCGCCACCGCTAGGCGCGCATGGCATGCACCGCAGTTGAGCATCGACTTCACGGCTGGTAGCTTGAAACGGATGTCTCAATCGAGAAAAGGACGGACGCCGCGCCGCCTCGCGGAATGCCGGTGAGGTGTCGGCGGATTCTGCGAGTCGCCCTGCCCTGCCTGCTCGCCGCGGGCATTGCCGGGCCGCTCGACGGCTGCGGCGAAGCATCGAGTGGCAGTGCTCCGGCAGAAGCCGGTGGCCAGGTCGAAGAAGCCGACGAAGGAGCTGCAGCCGAAAAACAGGAAGAAGCGGCCGAATCGCTCAAAAACCGCGAACTCCTCTCGCTGCTGGAAGCCAAGAAGCGAGAAGAAGCGGCCGAGGCGCAGGCGACGAAGACAGAACACCTCGCGGACGCCAAGGCGAAGAGGCGCGAACAAGCTGCGGAAAAGGACGCCAAGAAGCGAGAAGCGGCCGCCAAGGCCAAGGCGAAGGCGAAACGACAACAGGAAGAATCCCAGGCCGCGGCGAACAAGCAGCGCCAGGCGGCCGAAAAGAGGGCAGCGGAAGTGAAAAAGCAGGAAGCTGAACGCGCCGCCAAACAACGTACGACGGCCACGGTCACGACCACGACGCCAACGCCGCCGGCCGGTAAAGCGGGGCAGTGATGGGCACCCACACCGAGGGCCCCGCGAGACAGGCGCCGAGCTCGTCCCGGCTCCCGCGCGCGGTTGCGCTCGGACTCGCCCTGCTCGCTCTTGCGCTGATCGCCGGCTGCGGCGGAGGCTCCAGCGGGCCGCGCGAAGGGTCGGGGTCCTCAGCGGCCGAAGCGCGCGAAGCAACGGGCCTGGGCGGCGAAGAAGCCGCAGAACGGACGGCGATCGCCAAGCAGCGGGCGGCCGAAGCGCGCGCGACCGCAGCCGAAGAAGTCGCACTCGCGGCAAAACGCAGGTTGCGCGAAGCGGCGGCCGCCAGGGCGAAGAGCAAAGCGGGAAGCTCAACCAAGAAAAAACGCACGCGCAGCTCGCACAAACGCGCGGCGAAAAAACGCGCTCCGGCGCCCAAACAGAAAAAGCAGACGTCAACGAGGAGCAAAGGCTCCGGCGAAACAGCCGCGGAAAAAGCCGCGCGCCAGAGGTTCGCCGCCGAAGAAGCGCAGGAAATCGCGGCGTTCAAGCGCCGCGAGCAACAGGAAGCCGAAAGGTAGCCGCGCCGGGGGCAGATCGATGATTCGCGGGCGCTCAAGCGCCGGAAAAAAGTAGCCGCGGAGCCGGGGCTAGCTCGCGTCCGGCGTCTGCGCCTCCTCGCCCTCGTCATCCGCCTCGTCGCCGTACAGCGACTCGCGCGCTAGCTCCTGGCCTTTGACGCCGAACAGCTTGATCTCCAGCAGGTCGTGGCGGTAGTCGTCGGGCGCGATCAACGTGAAGCGCTCGCTGACGAGATTGCACTGGTCGACCGCGAGGTTGGCCAGCTCGGCCGTCGCCACTCGCCCGCCCGAGACGAGCGGGTGACCCCACACGAGCGTCATCGCGGCGACCGCGCCGGACTCGCCCCGCCACGTGCCGATCACCTCGTCGCACAGGTCCAGCTGCCAGTCGGGATTGCGTGCAGCCGTCTCCTCGGTGAAATCGACGAATGCCGAGAAGTCGCTCGGCTCTCCGTCCTGCGGCGCGGGGACGAAGCGCACGTAGCCGAACAGCTCATAGCCGTTTGCCGTCAGCGACGTGCCCGGCACGTATGTGCGCCCGTGCCACGTGCGATCCGGATACCACACGATCTCGCCCGGCTCGCCCAGCTCCTCGGCCTCGATCTCCAGCTGCGAGGCGCCCGCGAGGAACTCCTCGCCGAGGCGCTCCTGCCAGCGACCGTAGGGAAGGTCCTCCTGCGGCGGCTCGGCGGCAAAGCGCGGTACGAAGCGGTGCTCGGGTGCCATCGCGCGCCAGACTAGCCTGCCGTGAGGCGCGGCGGGCGCATCACGCCTCGCGCAACAGCGCCGCCGCGTGCTCGGGCGCGACGATGTTCAGGTTGAGGTCGGTCGACAGCTCCAGGCCGGCCAGGTGCGTCAGGCGCGGCACCACGTCGATGCGCCAGGCGAAATGCTCGACCCCGCGGGGGGCTGTGCGCACCCACAGGTTCAGCGGCGGGCTGGCCCCGAGGTGACGCGCCAGGCGGCGCAGCCCGTCGTGCAGCAGCGAAGCTCCCAATGGGCCGTCCTGCTCGAAGCGGGGGACCGGGCGGCGCGGCGCGAGCATCAGCTGGAAGGGCAGACGAGACGCATAGGGCGCCATCAGCACGGCCTCGTCGTCGATCGCGACGATTCGCTCGCGCAGGCGCACCTCCTCGGCGACCAGGTCGCCCAGCAGGCTCTGGCCCATCGTGCGCGTCGCATACTCGGCGGCGCGCTCGCGCTCGCGCGCGACCGCCGCGGGAACGAACTGCAGGCCGTACAGCTGGGCATGTGTGTGCGGCAGCGACGCTCCGGCCTGGCGGCGCTCGTTGACGATCAGCTGAACATAGGCGCACCGCTCGTGCGTGCGCATGCGCTGGCGCCACACGTCCATCGCGCCAGCCACCTGCTCGACCGGCAGGTCGGCCAGCGACAGCACCGGCTGAGGCGCGTTGACGATCACCTCGTGCACGCCGGTCGCCGGCAGCGAGCGGAACAGCTCGCCGGCTCCGTCCTCCGCCGCGCCGCCCTCCTCGGCGCCCGCCGGAGCGAGCGCGGGATACAGGTTGGGCACCACGCGCACGCGCCAGCCCGGCGAGTCGGGGGCGTCGCTGCCCGGGCGCACCGCGTAGATCTCCGGCGGCGTGCGGTCCTCGTGCCCCTCGGCGAACGGGTCGCGCTCGGGGTCTATCGGTTCGAGCACGCGCTCGCTCTCGGACAGCGTGGGGGCGCCGCCGGGGCGGCGCGAGCGCTCGCCGGCGACGATCGTGCGGTGCCCGCTCAGCGGATCGATGCGTATCTCAGGCATGCTTGGCCCCCAGCGCGTAGCGCCTGACGTCCTCTTCCAGGCGCGCCTGGCTCGGGTAGGGCCCCTGGCGGATGTACTCGCTGCCCGAGCGGTCGTAGAAGACGGTGACCGGCGTGAACGCCGAGCCGGTGACGGCGGCGCCCGCCGCGCCGCTGTGGTCGTAGTAGCTCGGGTAGCTGACCGGGAAGCTGCGCAGGAAGGACGCGCCGGCGGCGCGGCTGGTGTCGCCGGAGTCGACGCCGATGAACGCCACTCGGCGCCCGAGCGCCAGCGACGCGCCCTGAAAGGCGCCGAACTCCGAGCGGCAGGGCACGCACCACGACGCCCACTTGTTGATCACGACAGGTTGCCCGCGCAGTGACGCAAGGCGCGCCCGGAGGGCCGTGAGCCCTCCCGGCAGCAGTTCGCTGGCCTGTGCATGCAGGGAAGCCAGCGGCGCGGACGCGCCGGCGAGGCGCGCGCGCATCTGCACGAGCGTCAGCTTCGACGGCCGAGTCTGAGACGGCGAGGAGCTCGAAAGCTCGGCCAGCCCGACGACCAGCAGGACAAGGATCACGGCCCCGCCCACGCCGATCGTCAGCCGCTTCGCCGTCATCGGGCGTAAGCGTGGCAGATCGCGTCCGGCCCGACCGGCGCCGAGCGCGTCGGACGCGCGGGGGCGGCTGTTCGTCGACGACTTCCATCGCTCCGCGACGTGCTATATCTTCTGGGGAACGTAAAGCCGGTTCGCCTCGAGCATCCGGCGAACGGCGTCAGCAGGACGCCAGCCTTTCCGAGCCACGCTGAAGCCACTTTCTGCGGCGGCTCCGTCTCGAAGTCCAGAGCCTCCATGGCCGAGCCCACCTCAGTGGCCCTCGCGGTCGCGCCCATTCCAAGTTCCGCGGAAATCTCGCGCGCGGAGAAGCTCGTCCGCGAGCGCTTCCTGCACGAGGGCGAGGATCCCGCCGTTGCGCTCGCCTCCGGCTCACCGCGTCGACTGGCGCTCGACGAGGCGCTCGCCGAGCTGCAGGCCGATCCCAAGGCCAAACATCCGTCGACCGCCTGGCGGCGGGAGTTCTCGCTGCTGCTCGGGCTCGAGCGGCTGCTGTCCGACGACGAGCCGAAGCTGGCCGATGGCACCGTGCTCTCGGCCCACCAGGTCGACGCGCTGTCGGGAACGCTCGCCGCGCTGCTCGCGGCCGCCCAGGCGACCGCTGCCAACGGCAACGGCCGCTCGGCCGCTTCGGCTTCGCCCGAGCTGCTCGCCTCTGCCGAGATCCTCGGTCTCGAGGACATCTCCCCGGCGGCCAATGGCGCGAGCGCGCCGGCGGTTGACGATGCGCCGGCGGGCGCCGACTCCTCCGATGAGGACGAAGACGAGGACGAGCCGGAGGAAGACGAGGACGACGACGAGGACGACGAGGATCTCGGTCCGGTCCAGCGCGCTGCGCCCGAGGAGGACGAGGACGACGACCTGGAGGACGAGGACGACCTCGAGGCCGACGACGAGGAGGAGGACGAGGACGCGGAGGAGCCGGAGGGCGAGGCCGACGAGGAGCCGCGCGACTGGGTCGAGGAGGGGGAGGACGAGGAGGAGTCGCTAGCCGACCAGCCCGAGGACCCCAACGCCGCCAAGCGCTTCTGGTTCGAGCACGCGACCGGCGCCGGCAAGACCGTCGCCGCGCTCGGCTTCGTCGAGGCCTCGCAGACGGGCGGCGTGCTGATCCTCACCCATCGCCGCAACCTCGTCGACCAGTTCAACGGCGAGCTGCGCGAGCGCGGCTACTCCAAGCGCATCTGCAAACCGCTGCTGAAGGGCGAGGACTCCCCCAAGGGACCGGTCACGGTGGAGACCTATCAGTGGTTCGTGCGCAACGCGGGCAAGATCTCCAGCGCCTACACGATCGTCATCTGCGACGAGGCGCACACCGCCCTGGGCGAGAAGACCAGCGCCGCGATCCGCGAGTGGACCGGTCCGATCTTCATCGGCATGACGGCCACCGGCGCGCTGATCGCGCGCCACGTCACCGATCTGTTCCCGACGCAGACCTCGCGCTTCGACCTCGCCCAGGCGGCGCGTCGCGGCGTGATCGCGCCGCTGCGCTGCGTGCGCATATCGCCGGGCGTCGGCGTCCGTACGATCGCCAAGGTGCCGCTGCGCCGCGGCGAGGTCGACACCGAGTTCGACCAGGACGAGCTCGCGAAACTGCTCGACCAGCAGCCGTTCAACCTGGCCATGGCCAACCTCTACAAGACCCGCTTCAACGGCGTCCCCGGCGTCGTCTACGCCGCGGGGGTGCGCCACGCCTACAACCTGGCCGAAGCGTTTCGCGCCGAGGGGATCAAGGCGCAGGGCGTCTCCGGCGAGACGCCCAAGCGCGAGCTCGCCGAGATCCTCGCGCGCTACGAGCGCGGCGACATCGACGTGCTGATCAACGCGCAGCTGCTCGCCGAGGGCTGGAACAGCCCCCGCGCGACCGTCTGCGTGCACCTCGCCCCGACCGCCTCCAAGCGCATCTACCAGCAGCGCGTCGGGCGCGTCACGCGCCGCCATCCAGGTAAGGAGGCCGGGCTGGTCGTCGACTTCGTGCACCCGGCCACCAAGCACGACGACCCCGTCGTCACGCTGCACTCGCTGCTCGATCGCGACGTCTATCGCGGCGGGGCGATCGTCGTCGGCCCCGTGCGGCGCGGGCGCGGCCGGCGCATGCGCGTCGAGCGCCGCGTGCTGCCGGTGTGCGCTGAGGAGGAGCGGCGCTTCGCGGTCTTCGAGCGCGAGCTGTGGCGGATCGCCGTCGAGCACCTCGACTACGGCGAGCAGCACGTCTGGGCGGCGCTGGCCGGCGCGCGCGTAGCGCCGAGCGGCTGGCGCCGGGCGCGTGCGATGTTGCACTTCGACCGTACGGGCGAGCTGAAGAGCCGCTTTTTGATCACCGCCGTGCAGCGCAACAAGAACCCGCAGCTGCGCCTGCGCGCGCTCGGAGACATCCCCGCGCTGCGCGACCCCGACGCCTTTGACACGGCCATCGACATCATCGGCGGCTGGCCGCGCGACGAGCGCCGCGAGGCGACGAAGATCATGCTGCGCGCGCTGGTCGAGCGGCGCATCGGGCGCCGCGACCAGGCGAACGCCTGGATCTGGCGTCTGGCCGAGTACACGCGCGACGTGCACGAGGAGTACGCCGTGCAGCGCTGGCCGGAGACCAAGCGGCTGCTCGGGCTGCTCGTCAACTCAGCCGGCGGCGCCCACGCGCGCAACGCCCGGCGGCTTATCCACGCGGCACGCAAGCAGGACCGGCGTCTCGCAGCCGCGCTGCTCGCGGCCGCGCTGGCGCACTCGCCGGAGGCCGAGGAGGCGTTGCGCGGCGCGCGCACGAGAATGGCGCGCAAGCCTCCCGCGCTGGCCCGTGAGCTGCTGCGCAACTTCCCCAAGCGCCGCGCGCGCAACTCGCGCCGGCGGCGCAAGGGCGGCTCGGGTGGCTCCAGGGTCGCGTCCAATGGCGCCTCACCGCTACGCGACGGCGCGTCCTCGGCCAACGGCAAGGCCCCCGAGGCGGCCAAAGAGCCGGCCGGCGAGTCTCGCACGGGCGAGACCGCCGGGCCATCGCAGTAGCGCGCTGACGGCGCCGAAGCGCGGCGTCAGCACGTTTCAAACGTCGCGCAGCAGGTGCACCTCGCCGGCGTCCAGCGCGGCGCGCCCGCCGCCGGCGAGCGCCACGACCAGCCGCCCCGCCCCGTCGATTCCCTCGGCGCGCCCCTGCCCGGCGCTCCACGCCACGTCGCGCCCGCGCATCGCGTCGCGCGCGCGCCACGCCTGCAGCGTCGCGTCGGCGCCCTGGGCCAGCCGCAGCGCCAGCGCGTCGGTCAGACGCCCCAGAACCGGCTCGATGTCGGCGCGCGCCAGGCCGAGCGTCGCTGCGGTGTCGTGCAGCTCGGGCGGCAGGTCGGCGAGCTCGACCGCGACGTTGACGCCGATGCCGAGTACCGCCCAGCCCTCCTGAGGACGTCCCTCGGCGAGGATCCCCGCCAGCTTGGCCAGGCCGTCGCCGCGCGCGATCACGATGTCGTTCGGCCACTTGATCTGCGCCTGCTCGCCGGCGATGTCGCACACCGCCAGCGCGGCCATCAGCGGCAGCAGCGGCGGCGGGGAGCGCAGCACCAGCGACATCAGCAGCGCGCTGCCGGGGGGGGCCGACCAGCGGCGGCCCTGACGCCCGCGCCCGGCCGTCTGCTCGGAGGCCGTCACGAGCGTCCCGTGCGGCGCGCCGGCGAGCGCCAGCTCGCGCGCCCGGTCGCTGGTGGAGTCGGTGCGCCGAAGATGCAGGCGCGGAAGCCCCAGCCTCGCCCGCTCGGCCGCGGCGACGCTCACCGCGCCGTCCTACCGTGAGGCGACATCGGCCAGCAGGGCCGCCACCAGGCCACCGATGTCGTGCTCGGAGGCCTCGACGTCGACTTTCAAGCCGTGCTCGCGCAGCGCCTCGCTCGTGACCGGGCCGATGGAGACGGTCCGCGTCTGCCCCGAGAGCACGGCGCCGTCGGTCTGCTCGCCGGCTGCGCCGAGGAAGTTGCGCACGGTCGACGCCGAGGTGAAGGTGACGTAGTCGGCCGCGCGCGCCAGCGACAGCGCCTCGTCGGAGAGCGGCTCGACGACGGTTTCATACAGGTCGAGCACGTCCACCTGCGCCCCGGCGGCGCGCAGCGCGTCGGGCAACACGTCGCGCGCTCCGCGCGCGCGTGCGATCAGCGCGCGCGTCACCGGCACGTCCGCGAGCGCCTCGACGAGGCCCTCGGCGACGAAGCGCGCTGCAACGACGTCTGCGGCGATCCCGTGCCTCGCCAGCGCGTCGCTCGTGCCCGGGCCGATCGAGGCCACTCGTGCGCCGGCCAGCGCGCGCGCGTCGCGTCCCCCCGCGGCGAGGCGGGCGAACAGCTCGTTGGCGGCGTTGGGACTGGTCACGCAGATCAGGTCATACGGCGCGGGGTCAAGCGCAGGTCCTGGGAGCTGGCGTGTGCGCACGACCGGCGCCTGCAC